>VGYV01000342.1 GCA_016872855.1 Planctomycetota bacterium | reverse complement strand
GAATCGTGTCCCTGGTGAGCTGGACGCTGGTCGGCGGCTCGAAGGGCTGGAGGTCATAAGCGGCGTGGCGCAGGTTCACCGGGCCGGCCTCGGCGGAGACGACCTTGCCGTCGCGGATGCCGAGGTTGACGGCGATGCGCCGCTGCTGGTCCTCCGGCTTGCCGCCGGGCACGATGTCCTCGAACATGAGTTGAAGCGTGAAGGCGGCGAGGTCGGGGATTTCGGTCGGCCCGATGCCGCCGCCAACGGTGCCGCTGATCTCGGTGTCCTGCTCCTTATTGCGGAGATTGATCCCGGCCTGGAGCTTGGCCTTGTAGGTGCCAGTGATGCCGCGGATGGCCTTGGCGTCCTTCGCATCGGGCGCGGTGAGCTTCGCCTCAAGCTCGATGACGGCCTTGCGCGGCTTGCGGTCGGCAGGCACCCAGGGGTCAGGCGAAAGCGTGACCTCGAACGTGCCCTTCACGGCGTCGCCCTCGACCTTGACGCCGCCCATGTCGGAGAAGTAACGCCCCGTGTTCCAGCCGTAGCGGTTGCGGCCTGGCAGGCGCGAGGTGCCGATGGCCCACACCCATTTGCCCTCGCGCCGCGAGGGATAGAGGTTCAGCGGCCTGCCCGCGTCGAAGAAGTCGTTGAAGTGCAGCCCCCAGGTGCTGTTATCAACGTCGGCCTTCTCGGCCGGCGCTTCGCCCGCGAGCGCTGGAACGGCCAGCAGCAGCAAGGCTCCCAAGGACGCCACAATGCGCTTCAGCACGGCAAGTTCCTCCATGGCGTGTCATCGTGAGCTTGTCGAACGACCTTTCAGGGGCTTGACGCGGCCATGCAGGCTATTCCTGCCATCGTTAGGTCAAGCCTCTGAGAGGTCCCTCGACAAGCTCGGGATGACAGGGGGGGTGGGTCGCCACCCCCAACCTATTTCTCTGCCCTCGCCCGCACGACGACGAGGGCGGGGTTTGCCACCCCCTGCTTCCCGTCGGGCGTGGTCCACTGGGCGAAGACGGCGTGCGGCCCCTGGGCGGCGCCCTTCCAGGCAAACTGCCAGGGGGCCTGGGCCGCCTCGCCCAGAAGGCGGTCGCCATCGTAGAAGGCCACGCTCTTGACGCCGAGGCCCTCCTTGACCGCGGCGGTGAGCACGAGGTCAACGCCGGGATTCGCCATCACCGTGCGGTCGGACTTTGGGTTGTAGCCGGCCAGCTTCGCCGAGCCGTCGGCGGCGGCGAGGTCGAGCGTCACGGGCGAGTCCTTCGACATCATGGCCCGCCACACGAAGGCCACGTAGCGATTGGGGAACCAGGTGGCGAGGGCCTTGTCGCCTTTGTAGTCGGCCCACGAGGCGACGGTGGCGAAGTTGCCCTCGACGCTCGCCCGGTCGCCCAGCCAGCCGCTCTCCTGCTTCACGTCCAGCAGCTTCGGCGGGCCGGCCAGGGGGGCCCAGTCCTTCGGGAGGCGCATTTCGCACACGGCGACGATCCAGGGGGCGAAGAAGGCGGCGGAGTTGCCCCAGTCGTGCGCGCACTCCCACTGCACGGCGAGGCCCCAGGGCCGCCCGTCCTTGCGAGCGGGCAGGAAGCGCTCCTCGATGCCGGGCAGCATCTTGAAGGCGTCGGGGATCGCCCCCAGCGTGAAGGCGTGGGGCACGGCGGCCGCTTCCGGCGACAGCTTCGCGGGGTCGGCGATCCAGCCGCAGCTCACGCACGTCGTGAGCGTCCGCTCCGGCGTCTTGAGCATGACGGCGGAGACCATGCCGCCCGCCGAATGGCCCACGCCGGCGAAGGGCAGGTTCACAAGCTCGGGGTGGCCCGATTTCTCGGCGAACTCCTTGAGCCCCTCGTCGAGGCCCTTGCGGAGCTTCACGGGGCGATTGGTCTCCTTGAGGTTGATGTTGAGGGCCGCGTGGGCGAAGCCGAGGGTGCGGCAGACCTCCGCCCAGCGGTCCTTCGGGTTCATCTTGTAGTGCGCGGCGTGGACCAGGATGCCCCTCAGCACCTTCACGCCGCCGGGAATGAAGAGCTGCACGTCCACCGTCCCCACCTTCGTGCCCAGGATGGCGTCCTGCTCGGCTTCGGCGGCGAGGGCGGAGGCAACGAGGCAGAGGCCTGCGGCGGTCGCAAGACGCTGCATGCTGACCTCCTAGCGCGGTTCGACACCGCGGAGCCGAATGTTGAATGCCGAACGCTGAATGCTGAATGTTGAATGGTCGAAGGCCGTGCCCTGCCGGGCTTCATTCATCATTCGACATTCGTCATTCAGCATTCATCATTCCATGAGGCGCACGCGCTCTGGCCCGGCGTCTACTCCAACGACGGGCGGACGATCTCCCCCGCCGCCTGCTCCTGGGTCTTCTCGTAGGCCCCGAAGAAGTCGCTGTTGCAGTCGAGCCAGAGCGTGATGCGGCGGAGTTCCTCGGGCGAGAGCTTCACGTCGTAGTGGCCCTTGGCGAGCAGGGCGTAGAGACGCGAGGCGCGGGCGCCGAACTTGCCGGGGATCGTCCGCGGCGTCTCCCAGCCCACGCCGCCGAAGAAGAAGGCGTGCTTCTCAAGGCTGTTGTACGACGTGTACCAGTGGTTCCTGTTCTTCTTCCAATCCCCGGCCGACAGGTCCCACGCCTTGGCCTTGGGGTCCTTGGCGTGGCAGGCGACGCAGTGCTTGTCGAGCACGGGCTGGACGAGGCGCGGGTAGCTGAAGGGGTTGGAGCCTTCGGCCTCGGGCTGGATCCGCGAGGGCGACCGCGTCATGGCTAGCGGCACCTGGCCGAGGGACTTGCGGGCGCCCCGCTGGTCGTGGCAGCCCTGACACGTCAGCGTCTCGCCAGGGTGCACGTAGAGGTCGCTGCGCATGGACTGGACAGCGAGGCCCTTCTCGTCGAGGGCCTGGAGAAAGACGGGTCTGCACACGGGCAGCTCGAAGTACGCGCTGCCGTCCTTCTCGACCGGCACGGTTCCGAGGACGGCTCGGGCGTTCTTCTGCCCGCCGTAGCCGATGCGCGGCCCGTCGGCCGATGGGGTGGACTTGGGCAGCACCTGGACGATGCGGAGTGCGGTGATGCGTGTGCCCTCGGGCCAGGGGTAGAGGCCGTCGTACACGTTCACCACGCCGACGGGGGCGGTGCCCATCGCCATCGCCTGAATGGCCTGGAGGTCCGCCCTTCCACCCCGCTCGCTGTTCGGTGGCGCTTCCTGCGTGGCGACAGGCGTCCCGCCTATCGTCTGTGCCTTGCCCACCAGGGTGACGTGCGCGGCGACGGGCGGGCAGGGGCGCGGGCGAAGCGGGATGGGACCCAGGCAGGAGATGGCGGGGTCGCGGTAGAGCAATTCCTTGTTGCCAAAGGCGTCCACCAGGTAGATGCCATAGCGGTTTGCGAGCCTGGACCCACGGGCGTTGGTGCCCTGTGGGTCGTAGACGCAGAGGTGGAACTCCTCGCTGAGGGGCCAGGCGGTGGCGTAGCCGACCTCGCCTCCGCCCTCGGCCTCGGGGAAGCGGACCTCGGGCGTCAGGCGCTTCACCGGCTCCATCTTGTCGTCGTCGGGCGCATTGGGGTCCACGATGACGAGCGAGCCGTAGGCCTGGCCGTGGTGGGCGGCGGCCGTGGCCACGTAGCGGCGGGAAGCGGGGATGGCGCGGACGTTCATCTCCATCAGCGGCCTGTCGCCCTGGCTCTTGGCCCAGTTGCCCTGAATCGCCCGCGCGTCGCGCCCGTCGGGCGTCGTGATCCAGGGGTGGTGGGCGTTGTTGAAGCCGCGGTCAACGTAGTCCCAGCGGGTGTAGACGATCATCCCGTCGTGGTTCACGCTGGGGTGCCACTCGTTGGTTTCGTGGTAGCTGATGCAGGTGATGTCGGAGCCGTCGGGGTTCATCGTGTGGAGTGTATAGGTGGGGACGGGGCGGCCGTGGCAGCGGCCGTAGCCGCCGCGGCGCTCGGAGATGAAGCAGATGCGGCCGTTGGGCAGCCAGCAGGGGTGAACGTCGTTCCACGCGCCGTCGGTGAGCTGCCGCAGGCCCGTCCCGTCGGCGTTGACCTTGAAGATATGGTAGGTGCTCTTCGGCGTCCATCTGTACTTGGTGTTCTCGCCTTCGGTCCAGGGGAACAGGATGGTCTTGCCGTCGTAGGAGAGGTCGGGGTAGAGGTAGCCGCCCTTTTCGAGCTTCTTGCCCGCGAAGCGGCCGTTCTCGCAGACGGCCTCCACCAGCAGGTCGCGTGCGACGGGCGTGTCGCTGAAGGGGTTTTCGAGGACGAAGATGCCGCCTTCGTGGATAGCCATGAAGCCGAAGTACTGGTCGCACATGTGGTTGCCGGTGCCCTCGCCGCCGGGGTAGTAGTGCTTCTTGGCGAACAGGATGCGATCGAAGTCCAGGAGAGGGTTGGCGAAGGCGATCTTGCGGCGGAGCTTCGCCGCTTCGTCGAGGAGGCGCTTGCGGGCCTCGGCGTCGTTGACGTCCACGGCGTCGGCCTTGGCCTTCAGTGCAGCGAGGGCCGCTTCCTCGGGCGCCAGATTCCGCACGCTGGGCATGGTCTTGAGCCGCGCGAGGAGTGCCCCGGTCCGCCGCAGCACCACGTCCACGGGGTCGCGGTCGGCTGGGAAGAAGCAGGCGTCGGGGCGGAAGACCTGCTCCCTGAACGCCTGGGACCAGCCGCGTCCGCCCGCCAGCTCGCGTGCGAGAAGCTCGAATTCCGTTGGGGCTGGCGGGGCGTAGGGCTTGGGGCGGACGCCACCGACCTCGAACTGCGCGTCCGCCCAATCCGCGTAGTCGCCGCCCGTGCCGTCGCCGCCATCGCTCACGAGAAGCGTCAGCCGTTTCACCCCCGCCAGATTCACCTCGGCGGCCTTCGGCGGCTCGCCGCCGCGCAGGACGCCGCTCGACCAGAGGAGCTTGCCGTCGCCCTCGACGCGGAACTCGACGCTGCCGCGCTTGCCCGCCTCGTCGTCCACGCCCACGACCGCCGTGAAGCGTATCGAGCCGCCGGCAAGGTCGAGGGCGAACGCCGCGGGCGGCCTCACCCCCACGCCGCGCGCGAACTGCTTCCCACCCATCTTCAGCGCCGTCCCCTTCACCGAGCGGTTCTTCGCCACCTCGCCGCCCATGTCGGCAAGGCTCAGGTCAAGCTCGTCGAGCCGCACCACCTCGCGGGCGAGTGCGAGGCCTGCGGCCAGGAACCCGAACAGCGCGAAACACGATCTCATGCGGGCTCTCCGATTGGCAAACCCCTAATCTACCCAGAAGCCCCCGGCTTTTCAAACGCACCAGGGCAAGGTCGGAGTTTGACAACGGGGACTACTTGGCATATAATCCTGGCAAGACTGGGTGATCAAGCACCGCGGGGGGGGCTGTGTACCTGTGAGCCTGAAGCAGGGGAGAGCGCGTGGGCCAACCATACCCAAGGAGCTTGCCAAGCGCGCGCGCAATTGATGGCGGGGAGACAGCGGGGGGTGCGCCTAGGTCTCGACGGGCCAAGGCTCTCGCCGCACTCGTGGTTCCGGCCCTTCTGGTCTGGGCGTATCCCTTAGTAGCTCACTCGCCCCATCAGGGGAGCCCGCACTTCCATGCAGCCATCGAGCTGGCTGGCGGGCTGATCGCGTTGGTGACCGGTCTGGCCCTGGTAACTCACGCCGACGTTCTGGCAAGCCACTTCCACCTGATTGTGGGCATCGCCTTCCTGGTAAGTGGCGGCGTGGACCTCGTGCACGGTTTCATGGCGCTGGAGAGTGCGCTGAACTGGATGGGCATCCAGCCGGTCTCGCTCGAGCGCGCGATCGCTGCCACATACGTCACCGGGCGGCTGCTGATGGGGGCGCTCCTTCTGGAGGCGCTCAGGGCCGGCGCCCGCTTGACCGGGCCGGCGCGCTTGCGACGGGAAGCGGTCGTGGCCTCGGTGGCGGCGGTGCTCGCGGGCGCGTTGTTGACGCTGCTGGCCTTCGGACTGCCGATGCCTGCGCTCGTCTACCCGGCGCTCGTCATCTCTCAGCCGATGAACTTCATCGCGATGTGGGTGCTCGCGGCCGCCCTCGCGACGATGATGTGGCGGTACTGGGCCAAGGGGGGAATGCTTGTCTGGTGGCTGGCGCTCGCCACCGGGATGGGTGTGTCGGCCGAGGTGATGATGTCGTTCTCACGCCAATCCCACGATAGCCTCTACGACCTCGCCCACGTCTACAAGATGCTTGGCTATGTGACGCCGTTGCTCGGTTTCACGTTCTATCGCCATTCTCTGATCCGGCAACTGATGCGGGCCCAGGAGGCCCTGCGGGCGGCTCGCGACGACCTTGAGGTCCGTGTGCAGGAGCGCACGGCGGAGCTCAAGCGATCCAACGAGGAGCTCGAGCACTTCGCCTACGTGGCCTCGCACGATCTCCAGGAGCCCCTCCGCATGGTCAGCGGATTCCTCGAGCTCCTGGCCCAGCGCTACAAGGGCCACCTGGACGACAAGGCGCACGAGTACATCGGCTTCGCGGTTGACGGCGCGGCGCGGATGCGGGCGTTGATCCGGGACCTGCTCAGCTACTCGAGGGTTGGGCGCGGCGGCAAGGCCCCCACACCCACTTCTGCCGAGGCCGCCATGGCCGACGCCCTCCTTGACCTCCACGCGTCGGTCGCGGAAAGCGGGGCCGAAGTCACCCACGACCCGCTCCCAACCGTCCTGGTGGACGGGGCGCAACTGGTACAACTGCTCCGGAACCTGATCGGCAGCGCCATCAAGTTCCGCAGCAATGCCCCGCCGCGCATCCACGTGTCCGCCATCCGCGACGGCAACGAGTGTACGTTCTCAGTAAGCGACAACGGCATCGGGATCGCCCCGGAGCACTTCGGGCGCATCTTCCAGATCTTCCAGCGCCTGCACACCCGCGATCGGTATCCCGGCACCGGGATCGGCCTCGCCGTCTGCAAGAAGATCGTCGAACGCTACGGCGGCCGAATCTGGGTCGAGTCCCAACCGGGCAACGGCAGCACCTTCCGCTTCACCCTCCCCGCTGCAAAGGAAACGACCTCATGATGTGCCCCATCACCGACCGCCCCGCGGAGATACTCCTGGTGGAGGACAACCCCGGCGACGTGGCGCTCACCCGAGCCGCGCTGCGTGAGGGGAAGGTGACAAACAACCTCTACACGGTCAGTGACGGCGAAGCGGCCCTCGCATACCTGTACGGCCGAGGCGAGTACGCCGACCTGCCGCGTCCGGACCTCGTGCTGCTGGACCTCAATCTGCCCAAGAAGGACGGCCGTGAGGTGCTCGCCGAGATGAAAGGCAGCCCCGAACTCCGGAGCATCCCTGTCGTCATCCTCACCTCGTCGGAGGCCGACGAGGATATCCTGCGAGCGTACGACCTCAACGTGAACTGCTACATCACTAAGCCCGTGGGCTTCGCGCGCTTCATGGAAGTGGTCCGTAGCATTGGGAGCTTCTGGTTCACCGTCGTCACACTCCCATCGGAGGCAGCCCGATGAGCGCACCCGAGACGCGAATCCTCCTCATCGAGGACAACCCCGGCGATGTCCGCCTCATCCAGTCCATGCTCGAGCAGGCGTGCGGCGCCACCGTGCAGATCGAGACCGCTGGGCGCCTCGCGGTCGGCCTCGCACGCCTCGCCCAGGGCGGGATTGACGTGGTGCTCCTAGACCTCGGGCTGCCCGACTCCACCGGCCTCGAAACGGTCCAGATGACCCAGGCCTGTGCGCCCCTCATCCCCATTGTCGTGCTCACGTGCTGCGAGGACGAGGGCCTCGGTGCACGCTCCGTCCTCGCCGGGGCCCAGGACTACCTGGTGAAAGGGGCGACCGACGGCGCTCTCCTCTGGCGCTCCATCCGCTACGCAATGGGCAGGCACGCTCTGATGGACCAGGGACGGCACCAGTCGTTCATTGACCAAGTCACCGGCCTCTACAACCTCAGGGGGTTCTTCACGCTTGCCTCCCGGGAGCTCAAGCTCGCGGAGCGGAGGAACGAGAGCATGACCCTGGTCGTCGCCGCCCCCCTGGGGTTCAACGAGATCATGCTGGCCTTTGGCCCCCAGAGGGCCTACGCTCTCCTCGCCCAGGCCGCCGACATCCTGCGCCAGACCTACCGCGAGACCGACATCTTCGCCCGCACCGGCGCCGGCGAGCTCGCCGTCCTCGCCATCGGCGCCCACCCGGATGTTGCCCCAACCCTCATCACCCGCTTCCGCAAAGAGGCCAAGTCCGGCGGCGCCACCGAGGCCAGCCCCAACAAGCTCCTCCTTCACACCGGCGTGTGCGTGTGGGAACCCAAGAACCCGGTCCCCATAGGCGACCTCCTTGCCAAGGCCCGCCAGGCCATGAAACCAGGGCTCATGCCTCCGCCCAAGACCGGCTGGCCCGACCCGGCTCCTGCTCCACCCGAAACCTAGGAGTCTGTCAATGGCACCTGACCAGGGGAAGCCAGGCTACGACGACACGCCGTTCCTACCCGACGGCAAGTACCGCGTGCACGACCGCAGTCGGCCCCAGCCGCGCATCGTGGCCCCCGGCACGGCCAGCACCCAGGACAAGGCCGGCCGGCCCCCTGCCGATGCCGTCCTGCTCTTCGACGGCACGAGCCTGGACGGCTGGGCCTCGATGGACGGCTCGCCCGCCAAGTGGAAGCTCGAGAACGGCTGCATGGAAGTCGTCCCCAGGACCGGCAACATCAAGACCAAGGCCGAGTTCGGAGACTGCCAGCTCCACATCGAGTGGGCCGCCCCCATCGTGGTCAAGGGCGACAGCCAGGGGCGGGGGAACAGCGGCGTCTTCCTCATGGGCCTCTACGAGATCCAGGTGCTCGACTGCTACGACAACCCGACCTATGCCGACGGCACGACGGCGGCCATCTACGGCCAGTTCCCGCCCCTCGTCAACGCCTGCCGCAAGCCGGGCGAGTGGCAGACGTATGACATCGTGTGGGTTGGCCCCCGCTTCGACGGCGAGAAGCTCGTGCGGCCCGCCTGCGTCACCGTCTTCCACAACGGCGTGGTCGTGCACCACTGCGCCGAGCTGATCGGGCGGACCACTCACCGGCAGCTCGCCCCCTACGTGCCGCATCCGCCGGCCGGGCCACTGGTGCTCCAGGACCACGGCGACCTGGTCCGCTACCGCAACATCTGGTTCCGCCCGCTCAAGGGGTATGACGAGTAGCGCATCGAGTGCGGATCGGTGCGCGGGGGCGCCGGGCAGACGGAGTCACCCCCCTCCCTCCCAGAGGGAGGGGGCAGGGGGAGGGTATGCCCTCCCTCGCGGCCCCACCCTCACCCGCCTCGCGGACGAGGCGACCTCTCCCTGGAAGGGAGAGGGGTTGCGGTT
>VGYV01000341.1 GCA_016872855.1 Planctomycetota bacterium | reverse complement strand
CCGTCGCGCTCCTGCATTTTGAGGAGGGTGCTGTACATGTGGTCGGCGAATTTCTCCCAGTGCTCCTCGCCCAACTGGAACATGCCCTGGGCGGTGTAGTAGATGGCGTAGTAGAAGAAGCCGTCGGAGTCGCCGTCGCGGAGGTGGCGGAGGATCCAGTCGCCTGCGGCGAGGGTTTCTTTGGTGCGGTGGCGGCCGCAGAGCTCGAGGCAGAGGAGTGCGGTGCCTGTGCGTGCCATGCCGCTGCCGCCGCCGGGTTGGTAGCCGAAGCCGCCGTCGCGCTGGCGGCAGTTGAGGACGAATTGGACGGCGTCCTCGATGGCCTCGCGGGGAACTGCGCCGCCGGCGTTGCGGACGGCTCGGAGGCTCATGAGGGCCCAGCCGGTGCAGGAGATGTCGGAGTCGTTGGAGTTGTGCTGGTAGCGCCAGCCGCCTTTGTGGTGGAGGGGCTTGGGCATGGTCTGGGCGGAGAGGATGAGGCGGAGGGCTTTGCCCAACGCGGCGTCCACGCGCTTCTGGCGGTCGGGGGCGACCATGCCTGAGACTTCGCTGAGCATGAGGGTGGCGATGGTGTGGGAGTACATGGGGCCGTGGGTGTGGGTGTCGCCGACGAGCATGCCGTTCCATTGCTGGGCGGCGATGACGAAGTCGATGCCGCGGTTGAGGATGTCGCCGTAGGGGGCCTGGCCGGGGGTGTGGCCCTTGGCGAGGAAGGCCATGATGGCGAGGGAGGTGATGGCGGTGGAGCGGCGCATGGAGGGGGAGTGGAAGGAGCCGTCGGATTCCTGGTGGCGGGCGAGGTAGTCGAGGGCGCGGTCAATCGCCTTGTCCACGGGTTCGCGGAACTTGGCGAGGGTGGGGCTCTCCTCGTCGGCCCGGAGGAAGGGGACAAGGGTGAGGAGGGCCGCGAGCACAAGGGCAGCGGGCGAGGAAACGGGGAATTGCCGATTGCCGATTGCCGATTGCCGACTGAAATCGCAAATCGCAAATCGGAAATCGGAAATGGTCTTGGGGCTCACGGCTGCTTTCCTTCGGGCTTGGGGGTCTTGGGGGCGGAGCCGCGGCGGGCGACTTGTTGGAAGTAGCGTTTGATGAGGGGGCGGTACTCCTCGGGGCCGAGGTCGGAGGCGGCCTGGAGGATTTGGTCGCGGAGTTCGCCGGGGAGGCGTGCCCAGTCTTCGAGCTTGATGCCGAGTTCGCGGAGCTTGGATTCGGAGAGGTCGGTGGTCTGGACGCCAGTGCCCTGGGTGGGGTTGCCGCGGCTGTTGGGGTGGGTGGGGCTGGTCGTGGGGTTGCCGCCGGAGGCCATAGCTTGGGCATTGGCCTGGGCGGCCATGGCGGACATCTGGCCCGCGGCTTGCGCGGCGGACATGCCGGACTGGGAGGCGGCGGCCTGGCTGGCGGAGCCGTAGGCCTGGGCCATCTGGCCGGGCGTGCCGGGGGCAGGGGTGCCGGGGGCGTTCGGGGGCTGGCTGTCGGCGGCTGCGGCGGCCTGGCCGAGGGACTGGCCGAGGGCTTCGAGGGCATTCGCTGCGGCATTCATGGCCTGGGCCGCGGACGCCTGTGCGGGCGCCGCGGCGCTGGGCGAGGGGGCGCCCGGTGAGGGAGTGCCTGCCGAAGGGGTTCCCTGTGAAGGAGTGCCAGGCGAAGGGGTGCCGGGGGAGGGTGTGCCGGGTGAAGGGGCGCCGGGTGACGGGCTCCCCTGTGATGGCGTGCCGCCTTGGCTCGGCTGGCCCTGAGAGGGCTGTCCTTGCGAGCCAGCGGCTTCAGCAAGTTGGCCAGCGGCGGCGTTCGCCTGCTCCTGCGCCTGGCCGAGCGCGTTCGCGGCGTCCCCTGCTTGCGATTGGGCCTGGCTTCCTGCGCCGAGCTGCTGGGCGCGGTTCTGGAGGGCGTTCGCGGCTTGGGCCAGGTCGCCCGCGCGCTCGGCGAGCGCTGCCTGCTGCTGGGCGGCTGCCGCGACGGGGTTCTGTGCGGCGAGGGCCTGCATCTCGCGGGCGAGCTGTTGCTGGCGTTCGGCAAGGCCGGCCGCCTGCTGGGCGAGGTGAGCCGTAGCTCCCTGATCGCCAGCGGCGGGGGGATTCCCCTGCTGGGCGCCGCCCTGCGGGTTCTGGCCGCCCGGCTGCTGGCCCTGGTTCTCTGCCCCGCCCTTGGCTTGTTCTCCGCCCTTGGCGTTCCCCTGCGGCGTGGCGCCGGCCTCGGCTCCTCCCTTCTGCCCCGGTGCGTTCTCGCCCGCGGCTTGCTCCCCGCCCTTGGCGTTCTCCGATGCGCCGCCCTGCTCGCCGGCGGCCTCGCCGCCCTTGGGAGCGGCGTTCTCCCCACCGCCCTTTGGCTGCTCGCCACCTTGCGGGTTCGCTGCTTCGCCGCCCGCCGGAGGCTGCTCTCCGCCCTGGGGATTCCCCTGGGGGGCCGCCTGTGGTTGGTTGCCGAAGGGCTGTGCGGCGGCGCCTTCGAGGCGCTCGGCGAGCTGGTCGAGCCGCCGTCCCGCCTCGTTGGCGGCGCTCGCGGCTTGGCCGATCTGGTTGTTGTCGAGGGCCTTGGCCGCCTCGCCGGCCGCGGCGGCGGCTTTGTTCTCGACGCCATCGGGCTGGGGCGCGACGTTTCCAACGTTCTGCGCGAGTTCCCCGGCCTGCCTCGCAACCTCCCCCTGCTCGGCCCTCAGGCGCTCCATCTGGCCCTGGGCGTGTGCGGCGGCAGCCTCCTGGCGTTGCGCCGCGAGTGCTTGGGTCTGCTCGCGGAGTTCTCCCTGGCGCTTCGCCAGGTCGGCTACTTGCTGGGCGTTCTGCGGCGCACCGGCTTCCCCACCCTTGGCATCAGGCGGCTGCTGGCCTTGGGCCATGTCCTGCGCGGCCTTGTTCAGGCCGGCTTCGGCGGCGGCTTGGTCCTTCACGGCTTCGCCGAGGGCGCCGGCCTGAATGTCCTTCGCGGCCTCGCCCATCGGCGCGGCCTGAGGCCGACTCGCGGCGCCGGCGGCGGCCTCTTGGGCCAGGGCCTCCTGCTTCTTCGCCAGCTCGCCGAGGGCCTTGTCAATCGCCTGGACCTTCCCCAGCGCCTCGTTCTCCTTCGCCAGGGCCTCTTGCTCCCGGGCCATTTCGCGGGCCTCTTTCGCCATAGCCTCCGCCGCCGCCTGGTCGGCTTTGAGCGCCGCCTCGACCCCACCCGGCGTCTCCTTCAGCGCCTCGGCCATTTCCCGTGCCAGCGCCTCTTGCGCCTTCTTCCATTCCTCGGGCGTCATGTTCGCCTCGGCCGCCGCCTGCTCCTGGGCCAGGCGCTCCTTGGCCAGTGCCGCTTCCTGCTGGGCCATCTCGTTCATCTCGATGGCCTTCCGCACCACGTCCGACACCGGCTCCACCTGCTTCATCAGCTCCTCGAGCACCTTGAGCGACCGGTCAATCACCCGGTCGGCCTCCCGCGCGAGCATGCCCCGCCGCTCGGCCTCTTCGGCCAGCTTGGTCTGCCCCGCCAGGTTCTCGGCCTTGGCGATGTGCTCCTCGGCCAGCTCCTTCACCTTCTCGCCCAGCTTCTCGAAGTACCCCCCCTCCATCTCCCGCGCCACCTTGCGCGCGCTCGCATCCGCCGACGCCAGGTCCTTCCGCATCGCCTCGATCCGCTCCTGGTCCTTGTCGAGCACCTTCTCGCGTTGCGGCAGACTCTCCTTGAGCCGCTCCGACTCCTTCTTGGCCGCCTTGAGGTCGCGCTTGACCTTCTCCAGACTCTCCTTGAGCTTCTTCTCCTGGTCCATGAGCTGCGCGACGGCGAACGAGGGGGCCTTCACGTCCAACTCGATGCGATAGAGGTCCGACAGCCCCGTGTGCGGTCCCTTGAACTCCTTCGGGCAGTTGTCCACGGCCCGAAGCTGGAAGGTGACATATTTCGCGTTCCTCAGGTCCATCGCCCCAAGTTGGAGCGCCGTCTCGCCCGCCACGGCCCGCGCCAGCTTCTTCCCCTCCTTCGGCAACTGGAGCGGCTTCGACGGCCGGCCCCGCCCGTCCACCTCGATCAGCATCTCGGCCCCCGCCAGCCCAATGTCGTCGTCCATCGTGTAGGTAATCGGCAGCGGCGCGTTCGGCGGCAGCCGCAACTGCTTCGCCTCCGGCTTGATTACCACCACCCGCGGCGGCGTGTCCGCCACCAGCTCGATCGCGTGCTCCGCCGTCGAGCTCTCGAACTTGTGCTCATCCACCAGCTTGAGCGCCCACTTCCCCGCCAGCTCGGGGCCGAGGGTGAAGCGGCACACCACCGCCGGCTCGCCGCCCCTCATCACCTCGGTCCTCACCAGCGGCGCGCCCTTCGCGTCCGACGCCACCGAGCCGTTGATGAGCATTTGGGCCGACGCCATCGGCTTGTTCGTCCGAGCCGTCAGCGTCACCACCGTGCCCGGCAGAGCCTTGATGTCGCCGTCCGCCTTCGCCTGCACCTCCGGCTCCCGCCCCGTATACGTCGGGAACTCGTACCGCACGTCGAGCTGCTCGATGGCCGGCTTGGGCACCACCGTCGCCGTGTAGAACGAGCTGAGCGCGTCGCCCGCGTGGACCCGGTAGCGGAAGCTCGCCGTGGCCGGCGGACAGGTGAACGCGAACCTCGGGTTCGGCTCGCTCCCCGAATAGAGCAGCGTCATCTCCGACGCCGCCTCGTCGGCCCCCGCCTCAGCCGTCAGCAGATACGCCTTCCGCGCCGTCCGCCGTGGCACCTCCACCTCCACGTGCAGCGGATGCCCCTCCAGAATCACGCAATCCCCTGGCCTCACCACCAGGTCCCGCGCCCGCAGATTCGGCAGATTGATGAACGGCGCCGTCGCCCGCGTGAGCAGGAACCGCGCCTTATCGGGCCACAGCACGAACACCGTGGCGAAGACCGATGCCACCACCGCCGCCGCGATGAGATAGGGCCGTGCCGCCCGCAGCGTCACCTCCCGCCGCGGCTGAAGCCCCCGCGCACTATCCGCCGCCTGAAGCACCAGCGCGTGAATGAGCTGCTCCGACCCCCGCAACTCCGGCGCGTCCTGGCTCGTCAAAAGCTCCACCGCCGAACTGATCCGCTCCTGAAGCTCCGGGTGATGCGCCTCAATCGCCCGCGCCGTGCCCGCTAACGTAAAGCTGTGCGCCAGCGGCCGCACAAGGAACCACGCCGCCGCCAGCGCCGTCAGCCCGTACGCGCTCAGCGTCAGCATCCACCGCGTCGTCAGCGAAAACAGCGTCACCGACGCATCAACCGCCATCACCGCCAGCAGCGACCCGATGCCCGTGGCCGCGATGGCGCACACCCCTCGCAGCACGATCAGCCACCTCACCCGGCGGATCAGCCGCCTCAGCTTATCAACGATTGGTTGAGGAATCACACCGGCCGCACCCAGCGCCGCGACCTTCATGGCGAACCCTCTTCTCGTCCTCGTCGTCGTCCTCGTCGTCGTCGTCGAGCCCAGCCGACGGCACTGCCGTCCGGGACTCGTCCCCGAGGACTCCGACTGGCCCGAGCGATCCGAGAGCGCGACTCCCAACGACGATCGACCCCGGGGCGAGAGCCCAGGGCCGGAGTCGCCCCTCTCTCCCGCCTGGGACTTCAGGCGTCAGCCCCCATTCTAGCCCCTGCCCCCAGGCAATGCAAGCCCCCGGCCCCCCGCGCAAGCCCCGGACTCGTAATACTTTGTAAGCACCCCCCCCGCGCCCCCTCCGAGAGCCAGCAGACACGGTGGACATCGTGGACCCTATGGACGTTGTGGACGCTCCGTCCTGGCGCATTCCTGATCGTCCACCGTGTCCACCCTGTCCACCACGTCCACACTGTCCGCCCCTCCCGAGGAGGGGGTCCCTCGTCCCGACGGTCCCCCGTCGGGACGGCGTGTCTTGGACGGTCCTCCGTCGCTCTTCGCCCTTGCCGCGTCCCGTGGACAGGAGGGGCGCAGGAGCGTCCAGGACCCTGCATCCCGACGCGGGAGCGTCGGGACGAGGCACGCGTCTAGCATGCACGCCCCTGGTGTCACCACACCTCTGCGGTCCCCTCGTCACCATCCTGTTTCCTGGCACAAGAATAATTCAAAAATGAAGATCTGACACCCGCCACCCTAGGGAGAAGCCTTGACCGGCGACTTCGGGGCCACGGGAGTTGCTGGCGGACTAGACCTCTCAATGATAGTCTCGATGCAGTAACGGTACCAAGCTTGCCGCTGCTTGCTCTTCTCTCGGCGGATTCGATGCTCCAAGAGAGCAACGCACCACTGGCGTACCTCGCCCCTCTGATACAAACCCTTCCTGCTCTGGGTAGGCCTCTGGGAATCGGCCCCGGCTGCCTGACAAAGCAGGCCACAGAGCTGGCCGACGTACGCCATGACGCCGCCATCTTCAGTGTCGTCTGGTGTCAATTGCCCATGCTCTGACGAGAGAGCAATGCAAGCCAAGGCTATGGGCAAAATGTGCTCCCGCGTCGGTTTACGATCGCCGGTCAACACATCCAACACCCAGCCAGGCTGCTCTACGAGCAGCCACTCGGTGATCGCGTCGTCCCGCACGTCGAGAAGGTACTCCACAGCGGCCTTATGCTCCTCCGCGGTCCGTGGGCCAAGGTCCTTGACCGCCAGCAGTCGGGCCACTGACGTCAGCGTGCTCAGATACGTGTGTGAATGGTAGCTCGCCCTTAGGTGCTCCCACAGTGTCTTTGGGAAGGGCACGGAGGGCGCTTGTGCCGGTGGCGCTGCGCCCCAAGCAACGGTAGTGGCGAACACAGCGGCGGCAAAGCACCCAAGAGACACGTGATACCAGTTCGTGCGATCCCCCGTGCTCACTAGCGTTCTCCTTGGATCTGCGTTTCGTCTTTCCGACCTCGGCCCATGCGGCTCAGAAGCCATCATTGTCAGACTGGTGGGTGTCAAATCTTTAATTTTGAATTATTCCTGAGGGGCGGTGTCAAATCTTCAAATATCAATTATCGCCCCCTGCTCCAACTCCCTGTGGCCTGGGCGAAGGGGAGGGCGAGGCCCGCTCGCCCACACCGACAGGCAGGGACGCTGAGGGCCTGGCCCTGGCCTCATCCTACACCCCCGGTTGGCAAGGAGTCAAGAGCCAACTCCCGCGCGACGACCCAGAGCCCCCCTGCTGCGGATAATTGATATTTGAAGATTTGACACCCCCTCCAAGATCCTGAAGAGCCGGTTTTGAGATGGTTTCTAATGAAGATCCGACCCCGCCCGGTCTGCGTTGCCTGGGCCGCCCGCCTTGTGATGAAAGTCCAGTATAGCAGATGACGAAGAACAAGAGGGCAACCGCGAAGCCGACGACCAGGTACTGTGACCAGTGGAACTTCATGGTGTTGATGAGAATGGTCAGCGCCGCGGCGACAGCGACGAGAAAGGCGACATACCCCAACCCGGGAAGCTTGCCAGTGAGCGCGGCAACGCAACCCACCACCACGGCGATCCCCAGGGCCGCCACGTTTGGCCCCGGCTTTGGCTCACTCGGCGGGATGGGCCAAGCTTTCCTGCTCACCCAGCGCAGGAAAACCCCCGAGCCAAAGGCGAGTGCGGCGCCCTGTACCAGCATCACCAGTCCGAAGAGGGGAAACGTGGCACCCGGAGAACCAGGCGGCTGGACCCTATCCCTGGGGCCAGAGGCAGGCAGGAACGCCACGCCATATCCAATCCCCATAGAGGACAGGAGGAAACACAGTATGGCCAGAACGCGCAGCAGGCGCCACACGAGAGGACCATTCTGCCCTGTCGGCCGCGGGGTCGTGCGCCCTCTTGCGGCGATTCCCCTCTTGCCCGATGGCGACCTGACCCCAACATGCTTGTCCGGAGCCATCTCCAATACCCCCTCAAGATAGGGACAATCGAGACAGCTGGCATCGCTCTGTGGGCATTGATACTACGGGGCCCGGACGGCCCGGGGTCAGACCTCAGTTTTCTACTTTTCGCTCGGCCCACCGACAACAGAGGCGGGCAGAGGGCACGGGAGGATTGTATCGAGCGAGGTTGCGGATGTCAAGGGGCGAAAAGCGTGGGTAGGCACGAATTGGCAGGAAAGCTCACCGAGGGGAAGGGGCCGGCGGGGGGCGGGGTGTGCCTCTGTGGGCGGCGTGTCCACACGCCGCGATCCGCGGGATGAGACGTCCCGCGGGCGTGGGCCTTTCGGACGCCGCGTCCCCATCGTAGGGGCAGCCCTTGTGGCTGCCCGCCCTAAGTGCAGATTACCCCTTGATTTGGGCAGCCACAAGGGCTGCCCCTACGCGCTTGAGGGGCGGTGTCAAATCTTCAAATATCAATTATCGCCCCCTGCTCCAACTCCCTGTGGCCTGGGCGAAGGGGAGGGCGAGGCCCGCTCGCCCACACCGACAGGCAGGGACGCTGAGGGGGCGCGGTGTCAAATCTTTAATTTTGAATTATTCCTTTCACGCGGTCAGCCAAGCGGCGGTCGGCGCGGAGGTGGGCCTCGGCCCGGCGCGAGGCGATGGAGACGCAGGCGTAGCCGACGCCGAAGTAGGCCCCCACGTCGCTCAGGCGCTGGTCGCTGCCCCGCCAGACTGTGTGGATCAACAGGTCCCGTAGGGGGCGGCGGGCGTGGCGCCTGGGGCGGCGCAACTCCTCCAGTTCCGCGGGGGAGATGCCGAGGGCCGCGGCGCAGTGCGCCGCGAGCGTGGTGACGGAGGCCCCGCCGGCGGCGCGAAGCGCGGCACGCGTCTGCGGCTTCTCGGCGTGGCGGCGCAGGCGCAGGCGCTCGACGAGGGCCTTGAGCCCCTCCTCACTGCCGAGCCACAGGCCGTGCCAGAGGTTCTCGGACAGCTTGTCGGCCTCCTCGCTGTAGTCCTGGACCGCTCGGCGGAACTCGCGGGGCCTGCCCCCGAAGAGCGTGAGGGCAGAGGCGGGGCGAAACCACTCCTCACGCCCGCGCCCGTAGGCCAGGCAGCGGTAGCTGCTCCACGGATAGTCGGCCAGGCGCTCGACCAGCCCACTCCGAAGGGGGTTGCGGTGGACGTAGAGGAGGAGCCGCCGCAGGTAGGCCTCGTCCTCGACCAGGACGGCCCTGAAGCGGCCCTGGAACAGGTGGCCGCTACGCTCGTGGCGGGCGTTGAACCAGTTGGTGTAGGCCACGCCGAGCCACTGCATCGCGCGGGAGAGGTTGGGGCGCAGAGTGCGAAGGACGAGATGGTAGTGGTTGGGCATCAGCACGTAGGCCAACGGCTCGGCCTCAAAGCGCTGGCGCACGACGCCGAGGAGGGCAAGGAAATGCTCGCGGTCACGGTCGTCGTAGAAGACCGCGCGCCGCTCGTTCCCACGCGAGAACACGTGGTAGAAGGCGTTCG
>VGYV01000340.1 GCA_016872855.1 Planctomycetota bacterium | reverse complement strand
TCCAAACAAGGAACGAACGCGTTCGGAGTCCTGGCTTCAGCCAGTCTTTGGCTTCCGAGCACGGCCCGAGTTCGGCGAATTCGGCTTTCCGCAACAGAAACTAATGATGGTCCGTGCGAGGCCGTATCTCCCTGGCCTTGAATTCCCTGATGAAATCAGCCAACGCCTCCGCACAAAGCCGGAAGATCCGCTCGCCTTTCTCCTTTGACGCCTTGGTGGGGTCTCCCTGAGTCCCTGTCTCGCTCGACCTGCTCCACCAGTCCATGAACTGAACCGCCCCGCCCGCTACCCCGAACCCCTTCTGGCCGGGTTCGTAGCCCCATTGGATGAACTTGGACTTGGGGAAACTCCAGTCCCTGACCGCCTTGGTCATGTCCACCAACTCCGGCGCCAAGTGCAGCATGAGGGACGTTTCCAGCTCAGCGGCATGAGCGTCTTCGGCCTCAAGGACCGCGAGGGCCTCTGGCGCCAAGGCGATGTAAATCAATGAGGCGCAGATGGCTGGGGATTCCAGGGTGATCCGCCGGGCCGCGATCTCCATCGGCGCGGTGTTGCTCCCGTGCCCGTTCACGATGATGATCTTGCGAAACCCGTGATGGGCCAGGCTCCTGCCTATGTCAATCACGAACTTCGTCAGCGTCTCATAGCCGATGTGGATGGTGGCGGGGAAGTCCAGATGGTGTTCGTTGTAGCCGTAGCTCACCGGGGGCAACACCACGGCCTCCGTGGCCCTGCGCGCTGCCTCTTTGCAAACCTCATGCGCCAGGAAAGCGTCGGTCTTGGTGGGCAGGTGTGGGCCGTGTTGTTCGGTGGAGCCCACCGGGATCAGCGGCACCCGTTGCTGCTCGACCGCTTCCTTGACCTCCGGCCAGCTCATCTCGTCATACAGGAGCTTCGCCATCAGCCTTCACCTCCTGGGTTGCTGCCTACTCTAGCCAGTTCACCGGCGCTCGTCAAGCCCAGTCTGCCGAGCTCATCCCGGGATGCGACGACCGAGGAGCGCGCCTCAAGTCCCTCCTTGATCGGTGGGGAGTTGTGGCCTTGTTGACCCCTTGTGCACGGCGTGGTATAACCGCGCCGTCGAGGCGACGAAGGAAGCCCTGCGGCGCGCCCGAATGGCAGGAGCGCTCGCGGCGGCCCTTCGACCTCGCCGGCCAGCTTCAGCGGCCATAGGAAGCGACACCGATGGCTCCGTGTGCTGCGCGGCTCCCAGTTGTCCTGCTCCTGCTGGCATCCGCCGCGCCGGCCGCCGACCTGATTGGGGGGGCCAAGTGGGAGTACAGCACGGACGACGGGGCCACGTGGGGCGCTGCCCCACCCGTCGTGCCGGGCGGAAACGTCGCGGCCATCCTCGCCAAGACGAGCTTCCATCTGCTCGACCTGTCGGCCTTCGTCGCACTGGAACTGACCCAGAACGTGCCGCCAGAACAGAAGGTGGCCTTCGACCTCAACGGCCAGCCGCTCCCCGTCCCGCTGAAGGGGATGGTCTACAGGACCGTTCCCGCCATCCCGCCCGCGGCGTTCCGCAAGGGCAAGAACGAGCTAACCGCGCGGATCAACTTCGACAATCGCCCGAAGAAGGCCGACGACCCGCTCCCCGACCCTGCAACCGTCGCGCTGGAGGTGAGCCTGGCTGGGCTTCAGCCGTCCGACCTCAGGATGCACACGGGGCCGATCCTCGGCGCAGTCACCGAAACCTCCTTCAGCGTCACCTGCTGCACGAACCTGCCTGTCGTCGTCACGCTGGCCGTCGAGCTGGTGAGGACAGACGGCAGACGGCAGAGGGCAGACGGCAGACGGCAGACGTCGGAGCCGGGCCTGTTCCACCGCTTCCGCGTGGAGGGCCTCGACCCGCAGGCCAAGTGGACCTACAGGCTTTCTGTGGACCAGCCGCCCTATCGTTTGGAGGGGAAGCCCTGGCCGGTGAAGCTCGCTCCCGCGCAGGGGCGGCCATTGCGCATGGTGTTCATGGGCGACTGCCGCAGCCGGCCGCGCGACTGGGCCGCCGTGGCCGCCGCCGCGCTCAAGGCGGACCCCGATCTCGTGGTCTTCAACGGCGACATGACCGCCTGCGGACGCTACGACTGGCTCTGGACCGACGAGTTTCACGCCCCGGCCGCCGAGCTTCTCGCAACCGTCCCCGTCTACCCCGTGATGGGCAACCACGAGGAGAACGCCCCCGTCTACCCCCTGCTCTTCTACACCCCCGGCGGCGATGGAAGTGCAAAGAACTGGGTGCAGCAGATCGGGCCTGTCCTGCTCATCGCCTACGACACGGCCTGGTCGCGGGCGCGTGACGCGGATTTCCCCGCGTGGTTCAAGCGGAATGTGGACGCCTCGACGGCCAAGTTCATCTTCTTCTTCACCCACTACCCCGCCTGGTCGAGCGGCAAGAGCACGACGATTGACCCCAGGACACGTCTCCCCGAGCACTCTGGCTCCCGCTTCGCGCGCCAGGCGGTGCTGCCGCTGCTGGGCGAAATGCGGGCCACGGCCATCTTCGCGTCCCACGAGCACTTCTACGAGCGCTCCGACCTGCCAGGTGGGCTCACCCACATCATCTCGGGCCGAGCGGGGGCGCCCGCGGGCAGGCGGAACGAGAAGGAGAACAACAACCCATACTCCAAGGTCTTCGCTGCCGATCTGCACTACTGCCTTCTGGAGGTCACCGGGGACACCTGCTCCCTGCGGGCCATCACACCGGAGGGCGGAACCATTGACAGCCTGACGTGGCGTGCGCGCGAGAAGGAGATGTGAGACCATGGGACGGATTCTGGTCTGGGCCATGACGGTTTGGGCTTGGGCGGGGCCAATGGCCTCGCCAGTGCGCGGCGGAGCCACAACACGAACAGTCGCTGCGGGGGAGACGCTCTCTCTCGATGGCGACCTGGTGCTCTTGGGTAACGACGTTCTGGAGATCAATGGAACTGCCGGGGAGCCCTGTACGCTGGTCGGCAACGGGCACCAGGCCAAAACCAAGGGAAACTGGACTGGCCACGTCAAGGCAACCCACTGCACGTTCAGGCAACTGGGCAAGACCCTCCGCAAGGACGCCGGCTTTGCCCTGAACGACATTCCGAGAGGCGGGGAGGCGGACCAACAAGTGGACCCGCAATTCGCCGGCCCGCTGCCCACGGCCTTCCCCTTCCGGGACGAGGACATCAAGGCCGGCAAGCTCACGGTCTCGCAGATGCTTACCCTGTTCCGTAAGGCGTATGCCCCGGCCGAGGGCAGCCCCCTGATTGACGCGGGCGACCCTGCCGACGGCGAAGGGGCCGACATCGGCGCCGTCGGCGCCGGCAAGCCCCACAAGGACGATTGCTTCGGTCGCTTCCCGGCCGCTGCTCCATGAACCGAGGAGATGGCATGCAGATGAATTCGGCAGCCGCGGTGACCATCGAGCGCACGGAGCTTCCCGGCGGCCTCGTCCGCGAGCGGCTCCGCCTCCCCGGCTTCGATCCCGACGAGGCGGTGCCCGCCATCGCCGTGCATCCGGCCGCTGGCGGCCCGTTTCCCGTCGCCATCGTCATCCACGGCTTCCGCGGCGGCAAGGAAGGCATGGAGGGCTGGTGCCGCGAGTTGGCCGCGCGGGGCGTCTTCGCCGTCGCCCTCGACGCCCATCTCCACGGCGAGCGCTCCATCGCCGGCGTCTTCCACGGCGACCGGATCGCATTCCTGGGCGAGGAGTATGCCATCTGGGTCCACCAGACCTCCATTGCCCGCACGGTGAAGGACGTGCCGGTGCTCCTGGATGCGCTCGCCCAGCGGCCCGACATTGACGCGTCCCGTGTCGCCGCGAGCGGGGTCTCGATGGGCGGCGCCGCCTCGATGGTCCTCGCCTGGCGCGAGCCGCGGGTGGGCGTTGTGGCGAGCATCATCGGCTCCGTGGACTTCTGGTGGGACGTCACGAAACTCCCGCCCGGTGCCGAACAGGACGCGCGGCGGGCGACCTACGGGCCCCGCCTCCACGAGTTGGTCGCCTCGCTCGACCCGATGGCGCGCCTGGGCCGCATCCCGCCGAAGGCGGTCCTCCTGCTTAACGGCGGGCGAGATGAGTTCATTGACATCGAGTCGGTGCGCCGCTTCGTGGCCGCCCTCGAACCCTTGTATGGGAGCGACCGAGCCTTGCTGCGCTTTGTGCCCTTCCCTGAAGCGGGACACAGTGTCACCGACGTCATGTGGAAGGAGGCGGGGGACTGGATCGTCCGCGGCCTGGCTGTTCAGATGACATGATCAACTCCCTCGCCCTCCTTGGTTACGTTTCCCTCTTGACGGGGGCGGCGACCGTAGTATACTCGCACGCGGAGTCCGTGCCGGGGCCTGCCCTGAGCGAAGTCGAAGGGGCAAACGGTGGCTTGAGGAGATGATCCCATGCAGACGAAGCTGGCGATGGCTTGGGCTTTCTGTGGGCTGGCGGTCCTGGGGGTGGCGCGGGCCGCGGGGGTGGACCTGAGCAAGCCGTTCGAGGCGGACAAGGAGACGATCTGCCTCTTCCACCTCGACGACGTGGCAAGCGGCGAGGTGAAGGACTCCGTCGCGGGCGGCAGGCCCGCGAAGATCAAGGAGCCAACGGCCGCGGAGGGGAAGTTCGGCGGGGCGCTGAACTGCGACGGGGAGAAGGGCTGGGCCGACGTGACCGACCTGGCGAAGATGGAGGGCCTGAAGGCGCTCACGGTGGAGTGCTGGGTGAAGCTTCGGGGCCGGGTTGCCGGCGACGCGGTCTGCCGCGACAACCAGTACATGATACGCCTCTCCACGTCGGTGACTGCCTCATTCTGGATTGACGGGGCCTGGCGGCACGTGAAAGGGAGCATCGCCGTGCCCACGGACCGGTGGACGCACTTGGCGATCACCTGGGACCAGGCGAAGAAGAGAGTGGGCATCTACGTGGACGGACGGCTGGACCTGGCGCAGACCCCGGAGGGCATCACCGACGGGGTGCTCGGCGGCGGACTGCGCATGCTGCGGCTGGGAGGACACACCTGGCAGTCGCCCGCCCCGAATCTCAACGGGTTGCTCGATGAGGTGCGCGTTTCGTCGGTGGTTCGGGACTACCAGCCGTTGCCAGGGTCGGAGAAGCTGGGGGCCGCACCGGCACCAGGGCCGACGCGGACACAGGAGGTGGGGCCATCGAAGTTCGTCTTCCCCTGGGGGATGGCCACGGACCCGACGGACGAGCCGAAGTCGCACGTTCAGAAGATCACCGAGGGAACGCAGAAGTACCAAGTGGTTCAGGGCGGGACGATGGATGGGCGCAACTGCCGCACGCCGATGGGGGTCGGGATGAACTCAGAGGGGGCGTTCTTCCAGACCTGGGAGTCGAACCGCTCGGTGCGGATGGAGAACGTGGGCGAGACGGATGTGGTGAACCCGTGGCTGTCGAACGGGCGCAACAACTTCCGGAACGTCGCGGAGATCGTGCGGTCGGCCATCACCCCCGACATGACCGACGCGGAGAAGGCGTTTGCGATATGGTTCCAGCAGATTCGCCATCGCCACCACTCGTCGGGCGAGAACAACGAGTTGTGCGACGTGGTGAGAGTCCTCAACGTCTACGGCTTCAACACCTGCGGCAACGATTCCATCTGCCTCGCGACCCTGTGGAAGCAGGCGGGATTCAAGGTGGCGCCCGCCCGGGCTCTCGGGCATTGCATCTCCCAGGTCTTCTACGACGGCGCGTGGCATTTCCTTGACGGCGACCTCCACTCCGTCTATCTCCTGCGGGACAACGAGACCGTGGCCAACGACGTGCAGATTGCCCGAGACCACGACCTCGTCAAGCGCACCCACTCCAATGGAATACTGCTCGTGGACACGCAGTGGGACGGCCAGGGCACCGCGCCGCTCTACTTCACCGAGAGCGAGATCACAGGCGACCGCTCGGGGAGGGGGGACACCACGATGAACATGGTGCTGCGCCCCGGCGAGGCGCTCGTGTGGCGGTGGGGGCAGTGGAAGCCCCTGAAGCACCAGGGCGCGCTCTACACGATGCCCACCTATCCGAACACGATCTACAACGGCCTCTGGGAGTACCGCCCCGACCTGACGAAGGAGGCCTGGCGGCAGGGAGCGACGACGGCTGAGAACATCCAGTCGGGTCCGGGCGGCCTGACGGCCGAGGAAGGGAAGGCCGGCTCGATCGTCTGGGCGATGAGAAGCCCGTATCCGTTTGTGGGCGGGCGAATCGAGGCCGAGGGCGACGGCGCGCGCTTCTCCATCTGCCGGGACGGGAAACCCTGGCAGCAGGTGCCGGTGGGCAGCCTGGACAGGTTCTTCCCCGTCACAGGGCAGCCGTGCTACAAGTACCAGGTGAAGTGCGAACTGGATGGCAAGGCGTCGCTGAAAAAGCTGGCGATCATCAACGACGTGCAGATGGCACCGATGGCAATGCCTGAGATGGCGGTGGGCGAGAACAGCTTCACCTACAGCGACGAGACGAAAGGCCCGCGCGAGGTCCGCATCACCCACGGGTGGGTGGAGCGCTCCGCCACCCGGCCCCCCGCCGCACCCGAGGCGGTCCACCCCCCGGACGGCGGCGAATCGGATGGCACGGACATCGTGTTCAAGTGGACGGTCCCCGCGGACCCCGACGGCGACGCGATGAGCGACTACCAGTTCGAGCTGTCCAGGCGCGCAGACGTGCGCTTCCCCCTCTCGATGAGCTTCTACAAGCTCAGCTCGCGGACGCTGGATGCCAAGAGGACATGGAAGCAACACGGATGGGAGTTCTCGGACGTCAAGCCGCAGTACACGCTGAGCGAGCCGGGGCTGCTGACCCCCGACACGAAGTACTACTGGCACGTGCGGGCGATGGACGCCAAGGGGCTATGGGGCCCGTGGAGCAAGACCTTCAGCTTCACGGCCCGGGGAGCGGCGTACCCGCTCGACGTGAAGCTCGATTGGGACGAGGCAAAGGGCGTTGGCACCTTGACGTGGAAGGCGAACCCAGTTGGCCGCAAGCCCGCCAAGTACCGCGTCTACGGTAGCGACGAGAAGGGCTTCACCGTGATGGACAAGCCCCGCCAGCTCAGCCTGGGGGTCTCCGCCAAGACGGACATGAAGGAATGGAACCCATGGGCGCCTCCGAACTTCATCGCCGAAACCGCCGACACCCAGCTCGTGGCGATGGGTCCCGACGTCGGTCCCGCCGGCAACAAGACCTACTACCGCGTGGTTGCCGTGGACGAAGGGGGCAAGCGCAGCGGGCCTTCCGACTATGCCGTCGGGCCGCGGCCCGTCATCTACACCAGACCCGTGCTGACGGCGAAGGTGGGCGAGCCGTACAGCTACAAGGTGGGTGCCAACCGCTCGTTGGGCGATCTCACCTCGCGGATGCAGGGCGAGAACCAGGTGAGCGGCTACTTCGACATCGAGAAGCCGCGGTTCGCTCTCGCGCAGGGGCCGGCGTGGCTCAAGATGGACGAGGCCACGGGCGTCCTCTCCGGCACCCCCGACGCCGCAGGCAAGGCCGAGGTGGCGGTCACGGCCACCATTGACCGCCAGGTGCGGCAACTCGACGAGAAGGCGCTCGTCTGGGGCAGGGAGAAGGTGCTCTCCACCACGACGAAACGGATCGGCGCCGCGACCCAGAAGTTCGCTATCGAGGTCCAGCCGTGAACGCCGAAGAGGAGATGATACCGTGCGAACCAAGGCAGCCGGCGTCTGGGCGGCTTGTGGGCTCGCGCTTCTCGGAGCGGCGTGGGTCCCAGAAGCGAGGGCGGCGGTTGACCTGAGCAAGCCGTTCGAGGCGGACAAGGAGACGATCTGCCTCTTTCACCTCGACGACGTGGCCGGCGGGGAGGTGAAGGACTCCGTCGCGGGCGGCAAGTCCGGCAAGATCAAGGAGCCGATGCCCGCGGAAGGGAAGTTCGGTGGGGCGCTGAACTGTGACGGAGAGAAGGGCTGGGCCGATGTGACGGACCTGGCCAAGATGGAGGGCCTGAAGGCGCTCACCGTGGAGTGCTGGGTGAAGCTCCGTGGCCGGGTTGCCGGCGACGCGGTCTGCCGCGACAGCCAGTACATGATACGCCTCTCCACCTCAGTGGTCGCCTCATTCTGGATTGACGGGGCATGGAGACACACGAAAGGGAGCAGGGCCGTGCCCGTGGACCGCTGGACACACCTGGCGATCACGTGGGACCAGGCGAAGAAGAAAGTGGGCATCTACGTGAACGGACGGCTGGACCTGGCGCAGACCCCGGAGGGCATCACCGACGGGGTGCTCGGAGGCGGGCAGAGCATGCTGCGGCTGGGAGGACACACCTGGCAGTCGCCCGCGCCCAATCTCAACGGGTTGCTCGATGAGGTGCGCGTCTCGTCGGTCGCCCGCGAGTACCAGCCGTTGCCCGGGTCGGAGAAGATAGAGGGCGCGCCGGCGCAGAAGCCACGGCCACCGGTGGACCCGGCGGACGCTCCGCTTCCAGCCGGGGTCCGGGCGGTGTGGGATACGGCCAGAGCCTACCGTGAAGGAACAGCCACGCGCGAGCGGGTCTCGATCACTGGGCTGTGGCGCTGGCAGCCGGCGGATGAGGTGGGCCAGACGGTCCCGCGTGGCGACTGGGGATACTACAAGGTTCCAGCGCCCTGGCCGAGCGATTGCCAGACGCTCTATCCGCATCCGGCCTGGAAGGACAGGGCACCGGCCACCGTGCAGGTGGCCTGGTATCAGCGCGAGGTGACTATTCCCGAGGCCTGGCAGGGGCGACGCATCGCCGTATGCGCCGAGTATCTCAACTCCTATGCCGCCGTGTACCTCGACGGCAAGAAGGCGGGGGACATGTACTTCCCCGCGGGCGAGGTTGACATCACGGTGGCCTGCCGGCCTGGGCAGCGGCAGGTCTTGTCGCTGTGCGTCAAGGCGGCGCCCCTGTCCGCCGTGATGCAGGCATTCACGGACACCGGCACGCCGAAAACCGTCGAGGGGGTGGTCGAACGCAAGGGGCTGTGCGGCGACGTGTTCCTGGTGGGCACGCCCAAAGAGGCGCGCGTCGGTGACGTGAAGGTGAACACGTCCGTGCGCAAGTGGGCGATCACGTTCGACGTCGCCTTGGATGGGCTCGATCCAGGCAGGTCCTACCGTTTGCGCGCCCAAGTGAAGGACAAGGCAGGCAAGGTCAAGGAGTTCGCGAGCGACCCATTCAGCGCCGCCGACCTCAAGGAGGGCCGGCTCGCGTTCACCAGCGCGTGGAAGCCCGACAAGCTGTGGGACACGCACACGCCGCAGAACATGTATGACGCGGAGGTCTCCCTGGCCGCTGCCGACGGCCCGGTGCTGGATGCCTTCTGGCCGGCGCGGTTCGGGTTCCGCGAGTTCTGGATCGCGG
>VGYV01000339.1 GCA_016872855.1 Planctomycetota bacterium | reverse complement strand
AGCCCATTTGTAATCCTTCTCGGTCCACTGGACTGGGATGCCCGTGGCGGGGCTGACGCCCGTGCCGTTCGGGCCGCGGAACCGAGTCCATTCGCCCTCCGCGGCCTCGCCTGCGGCAGTCGAGCCAACGAAGAGTTGAAGCAGCAGAACGCCAATGCAGCAGGCTTTGGCCATTGCGTCTGGTTCCTCACGAGGGGGTCCGGGTCTCCGACCGCCAGAGAGTCTACCGGCGTGCGGGGACTTTTTCAACCCTCGGGGGCGTGTTGCCCAAACCCGGTTCAGGGGGTCCACCCCGTTCGGAGTCCCGCCTTTAGGCGGTTTGGGGCAAGAGAAGACCGCCTGAAGGCGGGACTCCCAACGAGTTCACCCTTCGGGCAACACGCCCTCGACTTGCATTCCACGACGCAATTGGCTATAGATTAGGTAGTTTCTGTTGCGGAAAGTGGCTCCTGGGGCACGCCCAAACAAGTTTGGGCGTGGCACCCACGGTTCTCCCCAAGAGAACAGGGGGTGCCACGGACAAACTTGTTTGTCCGTGTCTTCCGCAACAGGAACTAGGTAACGTAGCGGAGTTTTCGGTCAGCGTTGGGGAGAGAAGGAGGCGTGAGATGTCGGGACTCTCTCGGCGTGCGTTCCTCAAGCGGTCGGCGGCCGTCGCGGGAGCAACCTTCGCCATCGGGGTCACGGGCCGAAAGGTCCTCGGCGCCAACGAACGGATCAACGTCGGCTGCGCCGGCATCAACGGCCGCGGCGGCTCCCACATCGGCGCCTTCCGCGGCGGCGACACCGC
The DNA here is from genome assembly GCA_016872855.1 of Planctomycetota bacterium. Classification (GTDB taxonomy): domain Bacteria; phylum Planctomycetota; class PUPC01; order DSUN01; family DSUN01; genus DSUN01. The sequence goes on along the minus strand of VGYV01000339.1, from coordinate 8,558 downwards.
CGTCACCTACCTGATTGACGTGGACACCAACACCTTCGGCAAGCACATGGGCTCCTTCGAGGCCCCCTTCATCAAGGAGATCATGAAGGAGAAGGGGCTGAAGGAGATCGCCATCCCCAAGGACGCCAAGGGCGACGAGAAGAAGAAACTCGAGGCCGAGCGGGCCAAGCAGCTCGAGGACGTGCGGAAGCTCATCGAGCCCGGCAAGGTCCCCAAATGCGTGCAGGACGTGCGCAAGGCGCTCGAGGACAAGGACCTCGACGCCATCTCGATTGCGACGCCCAACCACTGGCACTCCCTGATGAGCATCTGGGCCGTGCAGGCGGGCAAGGACGTCTACGTCGAGAAGCCCCTCAGCCACAACGTCTTCGAGGGCCGCAAGCTCGTCGAGGCCGCCCGCAAGTACAAGCGCATCGTCCAGCACGGCTCCCAGAGCCGCTGCGACGAGAAGTGGGCCAGGGCTACGGCGCTCGCCCGCTCGGGCAAGCTCGGCAAGCTCCTCGTCTCCTACGGCTGGGCCTCTAAGCCGCGCGGCGCCGTCGCCAAGCAGCCCGACGAGCCGCCCCCCGCCAACCTCGACTACAACCTCTGGCTCGGCCCCGCCCCCCAGCGCCCCTACTCCCGCACATTCGTCCACTACAACTGGCACTGGTTCTGGGACTTCGGGAACGGCGAGATCGGCAATCAGGGGGTGCATGAGATGGATAAGGCCCGCTGGGGCCTGCCCGAGGACGCGCTGGCCAAGCCGATCAAGGTGCTCACGATGGGCGGCCGCTTCGGCTGGAACGACCCCTGTGAGACCCCCAACGCCCACCTCACGGTGTTCGACTACGGGGACTACCAGCTCATCTACGAGGCCTGCAACCTGACGGGCAACGGGGACGAGAAGAAGAACATCCCCAAGACCGCCGTGGTAGACAACGCCTTCGTCACCGAGCAGGGCGAGATCACGCGCGATGGCTTCACCCCCAAGGGCGGCAAGCGCGAACCGCACCCCGCCATCGAGATCAACATGGGCGCCGGTGGGCGCGAGTTCGAGAACTTCATCCGAGCCGTCCGCAGCCGCAAGCACGAGGACCTGGCGGCCGACGTGCTTCAGGGCCACCTCTCCTGCATCCTGTGCCATTTGGGCAACATCGCGTATCGCCTGGGGAAACCCGTCCCCTTCTCCGAGAGCCGCAAGGTCTTCGCCGCCAGCCCCGCCGCCCAGGCCGCCCTCGAAAAAATGGAATGGCGGATGAAGTACCGCGACATCAAGATAGACGACACGCTCCAGTACACCGTCGGCCCCGTCCTCACCTTCGACCAGAAAGAGGAGAAGTTCGTCGGCGAGCGCGCGGACGAGGCGAACAAGCTCCTCACCCGCGCCTACCGCGCCCCCTTCGTCGTGCCCAACGAGGTCTGAACGTCTGGCTTCCGTACACGCCATCCGAGGCCAGGAGGCCCCCGCCTCCTGGCCTCGCTCGTCACTTGGCCGGGCGTGCCTTGTAGACGCGCACGTAATCGAAGCATACGCTGTCGGGCAGCTTGGCCTCCGCGATCTTCCCCGCCCAGGGGCCGACCTCGGCGCTGAGGATGATGTACTCGGGTGCGCCCGACACCCCCTTGTCGGTCCGCCACGTCTCCTTGCCATCCACGTAGAAGACGTATCCCTTCTCCGTCCAGTCGAGGCCGACTGTGTGCCAGCCTTCGGCGAGGTCGGGCTGGGTGTGGGTCTTCCCCGCGTGCTTGTGGGCCTTGCCGTAGCCATCCCAGTGGAGGTTGTGGTGAATCTGGTTGGGTGTGCGGGCGAGGTACTCGAAGATGTCAATCTCGGTGCCCGACTGCTTGACGTCGCCGATGGCCTTGCCGTAGGTGGGCGATTGGAGCCAGAAGGCTGACCAGTGGCCGGGCTGGGCCTGGAGCTTCACGCGGCACTCGAAGTAGCCATAGGTCCACTCGTGCTTGCCTTGCGTGGCGATCATGCCCGTGTGGTACTTCTCGCCCACCTTGGTGGTCGTGATGGCCAGATGCCCCTGGCCGTCGAGGGTCACGGCCTCCTTCACGTTCACCCCGCCCTTGCGCGGCCCGAGGCCGCGGTACATCCATTTCGCCTCGTCGAGCTTCGGGCCGTCGAACTCGTCGCACCAGACGAGGTTCTCATCTTTCGCCGGCTCCGCTGCCCAGGCAGAGGTCGTGATGGCCGACAGGAACGCGACAAGTGCGGTGAGGTGCTTCATGGATGGCCTCCTGTGTTTGTGGCAGTGAGCAGGATACGCGAATGCCGAGGCGCCGTCAAGAGCGAGGGTGACTTGACTTTTCCGCCCGAAGGCAATAGGGTATCCATTGTGCAGCGAGAGAGGACCGCCTGAAGGCGGGACTCCCAACGGGGTGCGTGCCCGTTCGGAGTCCCGCCTTCAGGCGGTTCTTGCTGGGTCTGCCCCCGATGGATGGGGCTGGCGTTTCCGTCACGTGGATTGGAGATGGCTCATGAGCGAGAAGGTGCGGGTCGGCTTCATCGGCTCGGGCGGCATCGCGGGCACACACATCAAGTACCTGAAACTCGTCAAGGACGTCGAGGTCATCGCCCTCAGCGACGTCTCCCAGGCCGCGATGGACGCGCGGATCAAGGACCAGCAGCTCCAGGACGTGGAGACGTTCACCGACTACAAGCAGATGCTCCGGATGAAAGAGATTGACGCGGTGAGCGTGTGCACGCCGAACTACCTGCACTACAAGCCGACGGTGGACGCGCTTCGTTCGGGCAAGCACGTGATCGTCGAGAAGCCGATGGCGATGAACGCCCGCGAGGCGAAGGCAATGTGCGACGCGGCGAAGCGGGCGAAGAAGGTGCTCACCATCGGCTTCCAGCAGCGCTTCAACCCGGGCACGAGCTTCCTCCGCCGCGCCGTGGAGGAGGGGAAGCTGGGCGACATCGTGTACGTCCGCGCTCAGGCCCTGCGCCGCCGCGGCATCCCGTCGTGGGGCGTCTTCGGCCGCAAGGACCTCCAGGGCGGCGGGCCGCTCATTGACATCGGCGTCCACATCATCGAGGTCAGCCACTACCTCATGGGCAAGCCCAAGCCCGTCGCTGCCTCGGCCAACACCTACACCTACCTCGGCAACAAGAAGCCCGAGGCGACCGCGCCCTGGGGCGACTGGGACTACAAGACCTACACGGTCGAGGACCTCGCCATCGGCCTCGTGCGGTTCGACAACGGCGCGACCCTCGTCATCGAGGCCAGCTTCGCCGCCCACATGGAGGACAACGACATCTTCAAGACCACCCTCATGGGCACCAAGGCGGGCGCCTCGTGGGGCGGCGGCCCGCCGCGCATCTTCACCGACTACTGCGGCAAGATGGTGAACATCGAGCCCAAGGCGTTGGAGAAGGAGGACGGCTTTGCCGTGAAGATGCGGAACTGGATCGAGAGCATCCACGGCGCCCCCAACCCCGCCCCTGGCGAGGACGGCCTGGCCGTGCAGCAGATCCTCGACGCCCTCTACCTCAGCGCCGAAAAGGGCCGCGAAGTGGCGATCAAGTAGGGAAGTTCCCTCCCAACGAGCGCCCTCCCGAAGGCTCCAACGCCTTCGGGAGGGTAGCTGGTACTACACAAGCTGGCCATCGCGAGCGTACTCGACCATCATCGAGTCGCCTGATTCCCATTCCGCTGGGGTCATGGCCACCGCCTCGATGGGCTCGAAGACCTCATAGACCGCGTCGCCCAGGATGGTCACGCGCTCCCAGAACGACTTGCCCGCGAAGTCCTCGGAGATCACCACCACATCAATATCGCTGCCCTCGCGCGGCCTGCCACCGGCCCAGGAGCCGAAGAGGACCATTCGGGCAACCTTCACGCCCCGGCCTTCGAGTGCCTGCCGGAACCGGCGCAGCGCGCTCAGGACTGCTTTCTTATCCATCTCAACGCCTCTCGCCCGTCGGCCAGGATAGCCTTCGCCACCGGAGCCGTGAAGTGCTTCTGAAGTGCCCTGAGCTTCTCTGGATAGCGGGTGGTTACGCTCGCCTGATCGAGCCGCGCGATCAGGGCTCCCACCGACGGTGGCGGGGTCGCGCCGGTGCCCTTGAGAAGGGAGAGCAGGCTGTGTTTCCTGGGCGCAGCCTGACCGCGGCGCCCGACCCACAGGCCCTTCAGTGCCTTCTCTAGCGCCAGGTGGCACATGAAAACGGCGTAGATGTAACGCCTCGTCTTGAGCATTGCCTGCGCCGTGCGGAAGTCGTATCCCGCCTGCAAGTTGAGTTCGGCGCGCAATTGAGCCATGGGAACGGCCCTTGACGCGATGCACCGCAACATGGCTGCGAGCCACTATGCTGTCGACGCCCTGCATTGTAGCCCACGGCGGGCCAGGTTGTCAACCGCGCGGCACCCGTAGGCGCCCGGGGCCCCCGAACGCGGCCGCGGGCCTTTGACAATGGATGGGGCTTGTGGTAAGGATAGGGGGCGATGGGGAGTCGGGAGAAGGAGAAGCGTATGGTCGGCGTGGCGGTGGTCGGGGCGGGGAACTGGGGGAAGAACCTGGTGCGGAACTTAGCCGCACTGCCAGGGGCCGAGCTGCGCTACATCTGCGACCTCAACGAGAAGACCCGCCTGGCGATGGCCCAGGCCTACCCCAAGAGCCGAGCCATCGGGGACATGGCCATTGCGCTCCACGACCCTGCCCTGGATGCGGTGGTGGTGGCCGTGGACGCGCCGGCGCACTACAAGGTGGCCAAGGCGGCGCTCGACGCGGGCAAGCACGTCTACGTCGAGAAGCCGCTGACACTCTCGTCCGCCGAGGCGCAGGAGTTGACCGATCTGGCCGCCTCGCGGGGCCGCAAGCTCATGGTCGGCCACCTGCTCGAATACCACCCGGCCGTGAACTACATGAAGGACCTCATCGCCCGCGGGGCCGTGGGCAAGCCGCTTTACCTGTACTTCCAGCGGGTGAACCTGGGGATCGTGCGGACCACGGAGAATGCCTGGTGGTCGCTGGCCCCGCACGATATTTCGGTGGCGTGCTACCTGTTCGACGCGACGCCCACGAGCGTCTCGGCCACGGGCCACGCCTACCTCCAGGAGGGCGTCGAGGACGTGGTGTTCGCCAACCTGAAGTTCGCCGACGGGCGGATGGCCCACATCCACGTCTCGTGGCTCGACCCGCACAAGATTCGCAAGGTCACCCTCGTCGGGTCGCAGAAGATGGTCGTCTTCGACGACATGGACGCCAGCGAGAAAATCCGCATCTACGACAAGGGGGCCGAGGTGCAGCGGCGGAGCGTGGAGAGCTACATCGAGGCCATCACGCTCCGCACGGGCGACATCCTGATCCCCCAGGTGCCCACCGGCGAGCCGCTCCAAATCGAATGCCAGCACTTCCTCCAGTGCGTCGAGAAGGACACGAAGCCGCGGAGCGACGGGGCGGATGGCGTCCGCGTGGTCAAGGTGCTCGAGGCCGGGAGCCGCTCGCTGGCACAAGGCGGCGAGCCGGCGGATGTTTGACGCGTGACGCGTGACAAGAGAAGAAGGAGAGAACACATGAGATGGATGGGCATTGTGGCGGTGTGTGTGGCAGCTTCGGCTGCCGTCGCGGGCGAGGGGCTGCCGAGCTACAAGAAGCTCACGATCACCGAGAAGTTCTACTGCGAGGGGGCGTACTACGCCGACTTCAATAAGGATGGGAAGCTCGACGTGGTGTCGGGGCCGTTCTGGTACGAGGGGCCGGACTTCCAGAAGTCCCACGAGGTGCGGCCGCCCAAGGCGTTCGACCCCAAGAACTACTCCGACAACTTCCTCACCTACACGGGCGACTTCAACGGCGACAGTTGGCCCGACATCTTCTACGTGCCATTCCCCGGCAGGGAAGGCTTCTGGTTCGAGAACCCGCAGGGCAAGGAGGGCCACTGGAAGCAGCACCTCGCCTGGAAGAAGGTGGACAACGAGTCGCCGATGTGGGGCGACATCAACAAGGACGGGCGCCCCGACCTGATCTTCAACACCGGCGGCTGCTTCGGCTACGCCACCTGGGACCCCGCCAAGCCCGACCAGGAATGGACCTTCGTGCCCGTCACGCCCAAGGGCAACCGCGGCCAGTTCCAGCACGGAGTCGGCTGGGGCGACGTGAACGGCGACGGGCGCAACGACCTCCTCGAGCAGGGCGGCTGGTGGGAGCAGCCGGCCGACGCCAAGCCCGGCGACCCCTGGAAGCACCACCCCTTCAACTTCGCCGCCGCAGCCGCCCAGATGTTCACCTACGATATTGACGGCGATGGCCTCAACGACATCGTGACCACCTGGCAGTGCCACAACTACGGCCTCGTGTGGTATAAGCAGGCGAAGGACGACAAGGGCGAGATCACCTGGAAGCAGAACGTGATCATGCCGATCAAGCCCGATCTCAAGTCGGACGCCCTCCGCATCAGCCAACTGCACGCCTTCGACGTGGCGGACGTGAATGGCGACGGCGTGCTGGACTTTGTCACGGGCAAGCGGTTCTGGGCGCACGGCCCGACCGGCGATGCCGAGCCGTCCGCCCCCGCCGTCGTCTACTGGTTCATCGTCAAGCGCGGCCCCGACAAGAGCGTCGAGTTCATCCCACACAAGGTGGACGACAATTCGGGCGTGGGCACGCAGGTGGCCGCGGCCGACCTCAACGGCGACAAGGTGCCCGACGTGATCGTGGGCAATAAGAAGGGCACGTTCATCTTCCTGAGCGAGCCGGCGAAGTGAGGGGCCGGCCCGCGAATAAAACCGATTCAACCGATTCGATCGATTCGACCGATACGACCGATCCGACGGATCGGACGGATCTCGCCAGTAGGAGCAACACCAATGGCAAAGCCTCTCACCCGCCGCCAATGGCTCGCGCGCTCCGCAGGTGCCGCGGGCGCGTGCGCGCTCGGCCGCCTGACGATTCTCGCGGCCGATTCGCCCAACTCGAAGCTCGGCACCGCACTCATCGGCTGCGGGGGACGCGGCGGAAGCCACCTCCCCGCCGCCCTCGGCGAGCGCCTCGTGGCACTCGTTGACGCCGATGAGAAGCGGGCCGCCGGCGCGCTCAAGGGGGTCACTGACAGCGCCGCGAAGGCCAAGCGCGCCGACTTCAAGCCCGAGGGCGTGAAGCTCTTCAGCGACTACCGCCAGCTCTTCGACAAGATGGGCAAGGACCTCAACGCGGTCTTCATCGCCACGCCCGATCACCACCACGCCCTGCCGTGCGCGCTCGCGATCAGGGCGGGCGTACACGTCTATTGCGAGAAGCCCGTCACCCACAACATCGGCGAGGCCCGCGCGCTGGCCGAGGTCGCCCGCAAGCACCCCAAGGTGATGACCCAGATGGGCAACCAGGGCCTCGCCGCCGGCGGCGACCAGACCCTCGCCGAGTACCTCGCCGCAGGCGCAATCGGCAAGCTCCTGGAGGTCCACTCCTGGCACGCCTGGACAGGCCGCTTCGGCGGCTCGATGAAGCGGCCCCCCGCCCAACCGGTCCCCGCGGGCCTCAACTGGGACCTCTGGCTCGGCCCAGCCGCGTTCCGCGACTACCACGCCGGCCTCCACCCCGGCACCTGGCACGGCTGGTGCGACTTCGGCACGGGCTCCATCGGCGGATGGTCAACCCACGTCCTCGACGCCGTCTTCTTCGCCCTCAAGCTCGGCGCGCCGCAGACTGTCGAGGTATTGGAGATGGACGATCCGAGCGACGACCGCTTCCCGGCCCGCGTGACCATCCGCTACAGCTTCCCGCAGCGCGGCGAGCTCCCCCCCGCGACGGTCATCTGGTACGACGGCAGCTTCGCCAAGGCGAAAGACCCGTCGCGTAGCCAGGGCGCCCCCGCCGAACAGCTCAACCGCCCGAAGCTCGCGCTGGAGCTCGAGAAGAAGCACGCGAAGCTGAACCTGGGCGGCGCAGCGTCGCTCTTCGTCGGCGAGAAGGGCGTCATCCACGTCGGCTCGCACGGCGGCGCGCCCCGCATCATCCCCGACGAGCAGCACAAGGCCACGCCCGTGCCGCCGCGCACGCTCCCACGCCCGAAGGGCGGCATCGTGGGCGACTTCCTCCGCGCCTGCAAGGAGGCCGGCGAGCCGCCAATCTCCAACTTTGCCGGCTATGCCTGCCCCCTGATGGAGTGCATCTACGTCGGCCATGTCGCCATCCGCGCCGGCGTCGGCAAAAAGGTCGAATGGGACGGCGAGAAGCTCCGTTGCACCAACATCCCCGAGGCCAACCGCTGGGTCAGCCGCGAGCCGAGGAAGGGGTGGGAGATGTAGAGGGGCGGGCCGCCCATTGGCCCATCCGACGGATCCGACGGATCGGACGGATCGGACCGATCTGCCCGATTCCCTGAAGGAGCGAACGCATGAACACAGCCTTCACCCGCCGCCAATGGCTCGCCCGCGCCGCGGCGGCAGCGGGCGCGTGCGGCCTCGGCCGCCTCACCATCCTCGCCGGCGAAGCGCCGAGCAAGAAGCTCCGCTGCGCCGTCATCGGCTGCGGCGGAAGAGGCCGCTCCCACACCAACGAGGCCGCCAAGGAGCAACTCGTCGCCCTCTGCGACGTTGACGACAGGAACCTCGCCGCCACCG
>VGYV01000338.1 GCA_016872855.1 Planctomycetota bacterium | reverse complement strand
CTTGCAGGATGGGCGCTGCCGACGGACTACCCCCGCCCAGATTCCCCCTTTCCGCACCTGATAGCGGAGCAATCGGCTGCAAAAACCCGTGCCAAAGCCCCGAAGGGGGCGGCGGTAAACAGCGTCGGAAGATCGACAATTTGTTGTCGATGTTGAGTCCTTAAGCGCCTAGCCGCGCGCCGTCTCCCCTGATGCCTTGCTTCGCGATCCTTTCGCTGTGGTGGCTTGCCGCGAAGTTCAGCGGGACACGTCGGACTTCTTTCCCGAAGAAGTCGGTCAGAACGACCTCCAGGGCGGCTCCTGGCATGCGCGGCAACCCGACCGCCGCGACTCCGATGTGTACAGCTTCACTTTGGCCGTAGACCCTCTGCAGCGACGGGCTCACGATGCCGAACTCGGGTTGCTCCCTCGGGGTGAACTCCGATGGGGCACCGCCCTGCTCAAGCTGAATGGCGTCGAGGAAGAGCGCCGCGCTTTGGGGTGGGTTGGGGTTCTCCTGGCTCTTCCGGAGGTCGGGGCCGATGGCGACAAAGCACCAGGGCTGGCGGGGCGTGAAGGTGAGCGAGTGGCGCTCCCACTTGTCGGAGACAGTCACCAGCTTGTCGAAGCGCCCACGCTCGAACTCGCGCGCCGCGAGGCGAGCGGGAACGCCCGGCTTGTGCTCGTCGGTCCTCAAGTAGGCCGAGAGAGTGTAGGGCTTGCCCGGCTGGACCTCGATCCAGCCGATGTTGGCGGCCAAGGGCGCCAGGATGGGCTTGCGGGTCAGCTCGTAGTAATCGAAGAAGGCGACAGGAACTTCGTGCGGCTGGGCGCCTGGCGGCTGGACGAGCTTAATCGCCAGACAGGATTCCCCGTGGAAGCCCCGCCCTACGCCGATCCCGCCGAAGAGGGCGTTCATCGGGGTTGCCCAGTGCGCGCCGTCGTCGGCCCCGATGGAGCCCCAGCCGGCCTCGCCAACTTCAAAGCTGGCGTTGGGGATGAGGTTTTTCCTGCCCGCGGCCGGGATGATGTGGCCGGGGCGAAGGGCCTGGGGGCCGGACTCGACGAACTCCACGTCGTCCACCCAGAGCGTACCCGTCGAGCCGAACCAGAGCTGGAAGCGGCTCTTGGCGGGGCAGTCGCGCGTGGCCTGGAAGGGGAACTCGAATCGCTGCCATTCGGTCGAAGGGGCAAAGGCGCCGCCGAGGCCGCAACTCGCCCACACGCTCGTGTCGGAGAGGGCGATGGAAACGATGTCGCACTCGATGCTCTCGGCACGTGCCCAGAAGCTCACGCGGCAGTTGGCGCCGCGCTTCACGGGGATGCCGAGCTGGGCGAGCATGGCGTGGGCGGCGGGGTTGCCGGCGGCGAACTTCGTGCAGGCAAGCTTCGCGCAGCGTTTGCCGTCGCGCCCCTTGTCGAGCGTGAGAGATTGTGTCACGAGGCGCGAGTCGCCGGCGCACTGCCACTCGTCGGGCACGCCATCGTTGTTCGCATCGGCCTCGAGGCTTGGGTTTCGGGCGAGATTGTCTGCGCCGAACGCCATGCTCGCGGCAAGCCACAAGGAGACAAGCAGGCATCGCTTCATCTGGCGGCTCCCTCATGGGTCTCGCGTGTCGCAGAAACCTTCGGAAGATCGGGGCCTGAGCGAAGATGGCCCTTGACGTACCGGCTCAGCGTTGCGACGGAAAACCCTACCTCTCCCTTGGGGAGAGGTCGCCCGCCATAGGCGGGCGGGTGAGGGTGTCTTCGGTGGCGCCGGCGAAGACCCAAGCACCCTCACCCCAACCCTCTCCCCGAGGGAGAGGGAGGCTGGCTGTCTCCTCGCTGGACGCGTACCCTGTTGCCAAAGGGTGCCCTTGCCCAGGTGTTCCGCGTGCAAGTATGCACGCCCTACGGAATGCTCTTGTCAATCGCGGCGGCGAGGGTGGCCAGGAGCTTGTGGGCTTCGGGGCTGGAGCCGTAGATGATGAGGCGGCAGAAGAACGGGCCGCGGTGGAAGATGGCCTCCATCTCCCGCCCCTCCCAGTAGGTGCCCGCCAGTCCCGCGGCGAGCTTCCTCCCCTTGCCGTCGTTGCTTTCCTTGAAGAGCGCCGTGGCATTGCGACGGGCCTTGAGCTGGAAGAGCTCTACTCGTGCATCGGTCTTGCCGAGCCGGGTCTCCGCGCTGCCGAGGGTAATGAAGCTGTGCTTGAAGTAGGCCTCGGCCGCGCCGTTCATGTAGTCGAACAGCCGCGCGCCCGGCCATTCGGCTACGTTGGCGAAAGCCATGTCGGGGAGCGCCGCGTCGGCGGATTTGAGGATGGCGGCAGGATAGGCAGGCGGCTTGGCCGCCCAGGGGAGGCGGCAGCCGGCAAGAGGCAGCAGGAAGATAGCCACGAGCCGCGAGCCGCGAGCGGCGAGCCTCAGAGTCTGAAGCTCGAAGCTCGAAGCTCGTGGCTCGTGGCTCGAAGCGCTTCGCTCAGTCAACTTTCACTTCCTCAATCTTGATCTTCCCCAGGTCGCCCTGCCCGGCGCCGAGCTTCTGGCATTCGGCCAGGTAGTTGCCCTTGGTGCTGTTAGACTGCACGTAGATGCTCTCGCCCTTTGTCCAGTCGTCGAGGGCGGCGGGGATGAGCTTCGGCTCCTGCTCGTGGAGCATTTGGCAGCCGTAGGCGTCCACGGCCAACGCGTCGGCGCCCACGATGACGGCGTTCGTGGCCACGGGGCGGATGCGTTCGGGCTTGGGGCCGCCCCAGCCGTAGGTGACTTCGCCTGCGTCGAGGATGTTCAGGGCGACCGCCTTGCGGTAGACCTCGTGGTAGGCGCCCGAGAGCTTGCCGGGGAACATCTCCCAGCCCTTCACGCGCGCCGGGTGCTTGTCGTCGCCACCCGCATCGCGGTTGCGGTCCTCCGTGCAGTGATGGGCATACATATGCCACGTGAGGCCGATGCAATTTTTCACGCAGCCCGTGTAGATCGTGAAGGCGTGGGTCTTGAGGCGAGGGACGTTGATGAGCACGGCGTCGGGGTCGAAGATCTCCTTGGCGACCCAGAGCTGCTTCCACCCGCCTGTCGTGGGGGTCTTGTTCACGTACTGCTGGCTCGGCTTCCACCAGTGAATGAGTTCCTCCAGCTCGGCTCCCGACGCCTTGATGACGTCGCGCAGCGTCGGGCCGTCGGCCCGCTTGCAGTCGTAGCCCTCCCACTCCTGGCCGATGATTTTCACCACCTTCGCCCCGTTCTCCTTGCAGGCGCGGATGACGGCGGTGGTCATGGCGGCGGAGGTATTGGCGTCCTGGAAGCTCTTGTCGGTGCCGTTGATCTTCAGGAGCGCCTTCTTGCCGCTCACGAGTTCCTTGAATCCGCCGAGCTTCTCCAACGCCGCCTTGAGGCGGGTGTAGGCCCCTTCGTCGGCGGCCATCTTCGCCCCGCCGCGTGCCGCCACGACGCGGGGGTCGGGCGCGGCCAGGCCCTGCCGCGCGGCCAGTGCGGCCACGGCCCCAGCCCCCGCAGCCAGAAACTCGCGCCGATTCAGCCCGTGGTGTTCACCCATCGCCAATCTCCTGGCCAGAGTGCGGATCGTGCCCATCGCCGCCAGCTTCGGGCAGTCTAGCAGGAGGGCAGGGGGGTGTCAAGCAGGGGGAGAAGAAAGGGCCTCAAGGGACCAAAGGGACTCAAGGGATTCGCAATCCCCGCCCAAAGTGGGCGCTCTCCTTGCGATGGCCCTTCTGTCCCTTGTGTCCCTTTGGTCCCTTGCTCCCTCGCCTACTTCGTCTGGAAAAAGGGGACATTCTACTTTTCTGAAGCCTGTCGTCGCTGGTACGCTTATCAGCTTGCCATTACGAGACTTACGTCGCCACGGTGGCGTGGCGACCAATAAAGTAGAATGTCCCCTTTTCTCGGTCAGAGGTCCTTGCCTCTGGTCGGTCCGGGCCTCTCGTCGCGGGGCGGGCGGCCTTCGCCGGGCTCGCCGCGGCCCTCGCGGCCACCTCGCTGGGGTGCGAGGGCGGGGAGCACCTTGCCCATCCCCTCCTGAAGGGCGGTGGACTGCTCTTCAATCTTCGCGTCCAGTTCGTCGAGCTGGGCTTTGAGGGCGATGTACTTGTCGAGGGCTTCGATGGCCTTGGCCGCGGCCGCCTTAGCCTCGTCGCCCGTCACCTTGTCCTTGGCGACGCCCAGCCAGGCCTTCGCAAGGAGGACCTGGAGCGCGGCCTCGGCATCGCCGGCGGCAGTCTGGGCCTTGGTGACTTTGGTCATGAGTTCCTGGCTGGCGGTGATGCGCCCGCGAGCCGCGGCGGGGTCCGGGTCGCCGCCGGCCTCGGCCTGCTTGAGCATGGCTTCGATGGCCTTCTTCTGCTCGTCGAAGAGCGGGAGGGCCGCGGTGTAGGCGTCCATCGCCTTGTCAATGGCCTTCTTCAGTTCGTCGGTGTTCGGCACGTCGAAGGTCCCAGGGGGCGTGAAGCCTTCGCGTCCTGGGGGTGCGCCGCGTCGCATCATGGCCGCGCGCATGGCCCAGGAGGCCCCGCCACGGGAGTCGCGCGTGGCAAGGAGCTGCGGGGGCGGCGGGGGGGTGGGGAGGGTGTCCTTGGCGGCCATGGCCTTGAGCTCATCGCGTCGGGCCTCGAAGCCCTTGGCGGTGTTGGCGACGAATTCGGCCTGCCGCTCGAGGCCTGCCTTCATCTGCTTCTGGCGTTCCGCCGCCTGTTCGGGCGTCAGCGGCTCCCTGCCGCGTTCGGGCTCGCGGCCCTTGGGCCGCTCGCCCTCGCCGCGCTCCCCGGCCAGGAGATACGCCGGCCAGAGCAGAAGAGCGACCGCCGCCGCAAGTGCCAGACCTCTTCCACGTGTCATGCCGCTTCTCCTTCCCTCCCGGACACGGGTACACTGCTCGCCCAGCTCATCATACTGGGAACTGGGCTGGCAGTGCAAGGGGGGATGTGCCTGACCCCCCCCAGTTTCCGTAGAGGGGGGCATTCAGCCCGCCCAGGGGCGGGCGGCAGGTGGTAGCCCACGGCGTAAGCCGTGGGTTGCGGCGTGCAAGAGGCCCCAGCCCCCGCAGGGGGCGGCAGAAGCCCTGTGCTCAACCGCTCTGCCGCCCCCTGCGGGGGCTTCCCGGTGGGGCGGGCGGCGTCCCCACGGCTTACGCCGTGGGCTACCATCTGCCGCCCCTGACGGGGCTTATTGACTTCTGCATAAGTAATGCAATGGGGCGGGAAGTGGGGCAGGCATCCTGCCTGCCGATTCGCCGATTGCAGGCTGGAAGCCTGCACCACAAAGGGGCTGCTCATTGCATTACTTATGCAGAAGTCAATAGGGGGATGGAAGACGCCCTCTGCGAAACCGGCGGCGTGTCAGGGGATGTGCGCGGCCGGCGCGTTCCACGGGATGGCCCGGCCCGCCGCGGCTACCACCAGAGCTGGCAGGCGAAGGGGGCGACGCGGACCTTCTTGCACCACTGGGCGTGGGTCATGTAGTTGTAGCTGTCGCGGTGGTAGAACTCGTAGGGGTCGGAGATGCGGAGCTTGCCGTCGGTGTAGACGCCGCTGATGACGACGGCGTGAGGGGCGCTTGTCTTCTCCATGAAGTTGCCGGCGGTCCAGATTGGGCCGCACTTGCTCAGGCACCATGCCACGTTCTCGACGTCCTTGAGGTGGGAGACCTTCATGCCGGAGAGCCCGAGCGCCGCCGCTGCCTTCTCCCACTGGTCCTCGTAGAGGGCGTCATTGGGGTAGATGCCGACCTTCTCGAGCTTTGTCCGCACGGAACCGACCGACTTGCCTTTCCAGCCGTAGAGCATCTTGTAGGACGCATACCAGCAGCATCGTGAGTTGTGCTGGCTGTACTTGGGCACCTCGATGAGGATGTCCTTGCTGGGCATGGCCCGCTCCTTCTTCCCTGCTCCAATGAGGAACTCCTCCGGCCCCAACCTGCCGACACTTCGCAGTGCCTGGCCCCTATCTTACAGGGCGCAGTGTGCATGCGCAAGGGATTTCCCCTTGCGAAATGGCGACTCGCCGCCCCGACATGAGGGGGCTCGCTGCGGGGCGTTGAGGATGTAGGAGGGAACGATGCGCGCGGGGCGACAGGCGAGCTTGGCGCGGGCGAGGCTGGGGAGCTCGGAGTCGGTGCCGAGGTTGAGGAAGGGCCAGTCGCGCGCCTCGCGACAGAAGCGGCAAAAGGTCCAGGCGGCGAGGCCGGGATAGCTCAGGTCGGCGACCTCGAGGAAGTCGGCGAAGGTCTGGCCGTCGGCGAGGGGGAAGCCGAAGGTGTAGGCCGCGATGGGATTCCCGATTTCCGATTTCCGATTTCCGATTTCAGAACTCGTGCTCGTCGTCGTCCTCGTCGTCGAATCCTCTTGTCCTCGCCCCCGCTCCGGTTCAGCCACGAAGCCCCACAGGCGAAGTGACTCTGCTTCGCGCAGTGTGCGGAGGTGGAGGTGGGTGGCGGCGTCGAGTTGGCCGCGGTAGAAGGGGTCGGGGTGTGCGGCGGCGCGCTCGGCCTGCCAGCGGCGGAGGAGGGCGACGCATTGAGGGAAATCGGTGGGGGTGTAGGGCCGCCAGAGTGCTCCGGGGCAGAGCTTTTCGAAGCGGCGGATGTCGTGGCGGCGGCCATCGTGGTGGCGGCCGCGAAGCTTGATGAGGGAGGCCGTGTCGCAGATGTATTCCTGCGCGCGATGTCCGACTTGCCACCCCTCGGCAGCGAAGGCGGGAAGGAGCGGCTCGTCCACCTCCTGGGCGCGGGCGCCGCCGCGGGGGCCGTTGATGGCGGCCATGATAGCGGCGGCGGCGCGCAGCGCCTTGGGCAGGTCGCCGCGCCCGAGCGGCGGGGCGATGAGGAAGCTCACGCCGTCGGACTCGGCGAAGAGGAGAAGGCAGTCGGCCTCGACCCGCCAGTGGAGGTTGAACAGGTCGGCCCACAGGTAGATGGCAGGGAAGGCGTGGCCGGTGAGACAGGTGGGCC
The DNA here is from genome assembly GCA_016872855.1 of Planctomycetota bacterium. Lineage (GTDB taxonomy): Bacteria > Planctomycetota > PUPC01 > DSUN01 > DSUN01 > DSUN01. The sequence continues at coordinate 2,432 of VGYV01000338.1, read as the reverse complement.
GAGCCGTGAAGAACGGCTCGAGCAACGGGTAGCTCGTCGAGACGAGGCGGGCGAGGCCGAGGTGGGAGCGGCAGACGCGGCGGGTGGCTTCGGGCAGCACGCGAAGGGGGCGAATGTGGCCGTGGAAGCGGCTGATGATGCCGGGCGAGGCGGCGATGGTGTCGGCGAGCGGGCCATCGAGCAGCTTGGCCGCCCCATCGGCCGCCGCGAGCAGCACGGAGTCGGCGTGGTGTTGGCGGGCGAAGGGGCAGACCTCGTCGAGGCCGAGCCAGACCTGGCTTCCCGCCGCGTCGAACATGAGGACGAAGGGGTAGAGGCGGCAGTCGAGGGGGCGGCGCTCGTAGACCGTGCATTCCTGCGATTCGGCCCGACGGCACGGGCAGCGCCAGCCCACTCCATCCGGCCCCACGACTGGCCGCACCCCCGGGCTCGGGCTGCCGCCCTCCGCCAATTGGCAATCCGCAATCGGCAATCCGCAATCGGCTGCCTCGGCCGCCGTGAAGAACGGGATGAAGCAGGCCGTCGGCGAGGCGAAGCGGCAGCACACGTCGCACGCCAGGCAGTGCCCGGAGCTCAGGCCCGCCCGTCGCCAGACCTCGTCAACGGCCGAAGCAGCGTTCACCATGCACCCTCGCCCCCGCCTCAGTTTCCATTCTATGGAAGCGGGCGGCGCGCTGCAACGAGGCCGTTCAGAAGGACTTGGCGATTTGCTGGGCCTGAGCGTCGAGCGTCTTCACCGTGTCGCCCGGGTGCGCCGCGCGGTACGCCTCGACGAACGCATCGGCCACCGCCAGTGAGTGCGAGCGCTCTCCACGCGGCGACGCCCTGATGTAGAGCAGAGAAGCCATCGTTCACCCTTCCTTTCTACTTTCCCCCACCCGCCTTCGTTATACGGCACATGGCGCGCCATCTGCGCAATACCTTCCTGCGGCGGATTCTGTGGCGACAAGCGTCCCGCTTGTCGAGCCGCAAGCGGGACGCTTGCGGCTTCGAAGAGCTGCTAATCCACTGCGGCCTCTGTGACCTGGAGTGTCTTGGCATCGAGCTTGAGGACGAACATGCTGCGGTAGCACGAGGGCGCCCACAGGACGCCTCGCTTCGCATCCCACACGGGCGAGAAGGTGATGCTGCCGACGTGCGCCTCGGTCTCCTTCGAGCTGCGTCTGGCGAACGACCAGTTGCCATCCGCGCCGCGCTCGGCCCGAAGGCTGGCCTTGGGAATGCCCAGGCGCACCCAGCGGTTGTTTGCCACGTCGTAGGCCGCCTGCTTGCCGCCGAGGAACCCGATGCCGAAGAGCACCATGTCGAGCGGCGGCACGTAGCACGTCTCGCGCGGCTTGATGCGGTCACCGATGCTCTCCTTGTTCTTCGGGCCGAGCGGCACGACGATGCCGGTCTCGAAGTCGTAGCGCCAGACCTCGCCGTCGAACTTCTCATACGCCTTCGCTGAGTGGAGGTAGAGGACGTTGCGCTTGGGGTCCCAGGTCAGGCCGTTCTCGTCACCATGGACGACTTTGGGGAGGATGCCCTTGATGGGGAGGGACGTCCACTTCATCGCCTTGGCGTCGAAGAGGCCGAAGTAGGGCTGGGTGCGGGTGCCCTCCATGCTCCCGCCCGTCCAGGCCACGACGCCTTTCGGCGTGGCAACGCACTTGGTGGTGTAGGTCTCGTAGCCGAACGGCTGCTCGCGGGTGAAGCGGGTCCAGTCGCGCGCATCGGGGTCGTAGACGTGGGTGCCGGCCTGATGGGGCGCGACGACGAGCCTCGTCACGGGGTCGAGGGCGAGGTTCTTGTAGGTGTGGTTCATGCAGTCGGGGCGGCCGGTGAAGAGCGTGCCCTTGCCGATGCCGCCGGCGATGTAGCCGATGCTCCAGCGGTTGATCGCCACGTGGTAGGTGTGCACGGCGTCGGACGGGTCGGCGCAGTGGCCGCCCGACCAGGTGTAGAGCTGGTCGAGGGTAGGGTCGAAGAGGGCCGTGCCCCACGAGGTCTCGCCGCACGTGGCGGGGGGCCTGGGCACCTCGATCCAGCGGTTGGCGGGCATGGCGGCGAGCATCGAGTCCACCTCCTCGCGGCTGCCGCGGGGCGCGGCGTCGTACCATTGCGGATTGTACTCGGGCACGACGCTGCGGTAGAGGCGGACGGGTGCCGGCTCGCCCGTGGCCGGCGCGGGCGGAGGGGCCTCGATGCGGACCACCCACGTGCTGCTGCTCATAAAGTCGCGGTAGTAGTTGCCGCCAATGGCGAGCGCCACGAGCGTGTCGTCGGCCAGGCACACGACGGGGTTGAGATTCATGAAGAGGGGGAAGTTGTCCTTCGTCTTCACCTTCACCTCGTCGCCGGCCTTCACCGCGAGCTGCCAGCCATTGTCGGGGTCAAAGAGCCAGACGTCGGGCGAGCAGGGCTGGAGGAAGTTCTGGTAGGTGAGCTTC
>VGYV01000337.1 GCA_016872855.1 Planctomycetota bacterium | reverse complement strand
CGATTGACGAACTTCTCGCAAACGTGCATCGCTTCCTCGAACGGGCTCAACCGTATCCAGGGGCCAGTCCCTCCCTTGCCAAGGCTAACACGCCAACTGCCGCTTAAGGAGTCTCACGTGGCCCCCCGTTCGATCCAGAATCGTGGCGAGTTATTTAGCGACTTGAGGATGAGGGCGATGCCTTCATCGCCACCGACTGCGACCAGGCCGCGAAGGGCGGCGGCGCGGACGTGTGGCGCCTCGGCGGGGGCGTACATCGCCTCGTAGATGGCCTTCGCCTTGTCCTTCTGTCCCGCGGCGAGATAGGCGTCGGCGCAGCGGAGCCAGGCATCGTCGGCCGCCTGGCGCAGGCGGCCGCTCGCGGCGCTGCGGACGGCGGCGAGGGCCTTCGCCGCGTCGTCGCCCGCGGTCTTGCCGAGCGCGCGGGCCGCGCCCGCCGCCAGCTCCGCGTCGTCGCCCTTCAGCAAGGCGGCCAGGGCAGGGACCGCCTCGGCATCGCGCCGCTCGCCCACAGAGTTGACGACGCCGAGCAGCTCCTTGCCCTTCACGGCGGCAAGGGCGTCGCGGAGCGCCTTGCCCGCCTCGGGACAGGCCATCCGCTCCAGCGCGTAGCGGGCCATGTGCGACAGCTTCTCATCGGGCAACAGCGCGGCCACGGCCGGCACGCACGCCGCCGTGCCCATCATCATCAGTTGGCGGCAGGCGAACTGCCGGGCGTCGAACGACGCCTCCTTGTCGCCCACGAGGCCGATGAGCTGCTTCTCGAGCGATTTCCGCAGCTCGGCGTCGCCGAGCGAGGCCACGGCGGCGTTGGCGATGGCCTGGAACTCCCCCGTCGCCTCGCCCACCTTGGCAGTGCGAATCTTCTGGAACGCCGCGTCGTCCACGCCCTTCGTCTCGGCCGCGTGCGGCGCGCTCGCCAACGCCCACACGATGCAGACCACAGCCTGCGCCACCGAGAAACGGCCCACTCGTCCGTCCATGACAGCCTCCTGTCTCTGGAGAGTAGCACCCAGTCGTCCGACCTGTGCCCACCAGGATAGCCAAATGGCGCGCCGAGTCAAGCGCCCCTCGCAGTTGTCCAGGGCGGGGGGGAAGCATTGTCAGGCCCGGAGGGGGCAGTCAGTCCTCGATGGCTTCCTCGGTGATGACCACGTTGTCCCAGTAGTACTTGCCGAGGGGCCAGTAGGAGTAGAGCATGACGCCCATCCACTTGACGTCCGGGGTCCTCAGCGTGGGATTGAAGGTGCGGGTGAAGGTCTCCCACTCTTTGCCCTTGGTCTCGGTGCGGAGGGCGAGGTAGGCGTTGTAGAGCTCGCGCTTCTGGGTGGTGAACTGGTCGGTCTTCTCGCCGTAGCCCTTGACCCAGGCCTTTGGGAAGAAGATGCCGCCCCAGGCCGCCTTGATGTCCACCGTGATGCGGTAGCGCATCTTGGGCCTCACGGGGATGAGGTCGGAGTAGTATTGGACGCCCTCCCATCCGCCAACGGTGGCGTAGATTTGGCTTGGGGCGACTGGGAGCTTGGCCGGGGCGTCCTTGGCCGTGACCTCGCCCTTCTTCATCCGCTCCCACCAGGGGTATGCCTGGGAGGTGAGGACCTCGGTGTCGTGCATGAGGCACTTGCCCTTGCCGTCGTCGCGCTCGACCCAGAAGCTGGTGAGGCCATCCACCTTGGACCAGCCGGCGGGGAACCAGGTGCCTTGCTCGAAGGAGAAGTTCTTGACAAGGTTCTTGGCTTTGGCCTCGGGGGAGACGGGGGTGAGGACACGCATGGCGGTGCGCTCCTCGAGGAGGACGGGCTCGAAGTCGGTCCAGAAGTTGGCGAGGGCAGCGAAGTTGGCACACTCGCGCTCGACGGCCATGTAGGGGACGGGTTCGCCGTCGGACTTCATGGCGCGGATGGCGACGAAGAAGGCTTTGCCCTCGCGGGGCTCGGCCTTGCCCCAGAGGATGACGTTGGCCCCGAGGTCGTCGTTGGCGAACTTCTGGAGCTGCTTCTCGGCGCCGGCGAGCGTGACCTTGAGCTTGGCCTGGCGGACGGCGAGGCGCAGGTCGTCGCGGTCGGGAAGGACGTGCTTGTTGGCCTGGAGGGCGCGTTTCTCGAGGCGCTCGGCCACGCGGATGCCCAGGTCGGGGTCGGCGTGGGACTCGAAGTCGAGGATGGCGAGGACTGGCTTCTCGGCGGCGTGGGCGCTGGCGGCCAGAAGAAGCATGAGAACCAGGCGCATGTGCTTCCCCTTCGAGAACGGCTCGTGACGCGTCACGGGTCACGCGTCATGGTGTTCCTGCTTCCACGGGCTTGATCTCGACGATGTTGCGGAGGGCGATGGCGTCGGTCGCGGCCCTCTTGTCGGAGGTGCGGTGGAGGAGGTGGAGGTCGAGGGTTGCGGCATCGGCGAAGGAGCCTCGGACCGGCTTGTCGAGGGAGCGAGCCGTGAGGTCCCAGAGTCCGCCGGCGGTGAGGCTGAGGGCCGCGATGTCGGCGGCGTGGACGGGGATGGGCTTGGCCTCGCCCGAGGGGGTGAAGAGGAGGACGAGGTCGGTGACAATGAGGCCGGTGAGGGGTCCCTTGAGGTTCTTGGCGTGGACGGTGACGGCGGCGCGGCGGTAGGCTTCCTCGGCGACGCGGGCGCGGAAGACGGGCTCGGGCAGCTTGGGGCGCAAGGCGGGAGCGGGCCTGACGTGGGGGAGGTCGAGGCCGAAGTCCGAGGTCACGACCGCTGGGGCCTCGCCCGGCTCGACGGTGGGGGCGGCGATGAAGGGCACGATGTCGTTGGCGGGGAGGTCCTTGTAGGCATTGCGGAAGAGGATGCCGATGACGAAGAGGACGAAGGCGAGGCCGAGAAGCCAGCGGATGCTGCGGGCGGTGGCCTTGGCCTTTTCGTCCTTGATCTCCTTGTCCACGGCGGCCTTGATGTCCTCGAGGGCGTGCTCGAGCTCGGCGCCGCAGTTGTCGCAGAACAGGCGGTTGATCGCGTTCTCGGTGCCGCACTTCTTGCACTGCATGGGACGGGTCTCTAGGGGGCCAGGGTGAAGCTCCACTCGATGTCGCGGGCCTTACCGAGGGTGTCCTGGACGTGGACGATGACTCGGTATTCGCCCTTGGGGAACTTGTCGGGTGCGACGGGTGCCCGGACGTTGGGCGTGATGTCCGAGTATCGTGCGATGGAGCCGTCGCCGCTGACGAACTGGACTTTCCCGCCGGAGACGAGGGTACGGGTGGCGACGGAGCTGCCGGGCGGGTAACGGAGCATGACGCGCATGGCCGCGAGGTCCACGGAGCCGAGGGTGTCCTCTACCGAGAACTCGATGGTCTTGAGGGCGGCGACGGTGGCCCCGGCCTCGGGCACGCGCTTGGTGATGCGGGGCGGGTCGCGGTCAATCTCGACCGTGTCGCTGGCGTCCTCGTCGCGGTTGCCGAAGGGGTCGGTGAGGGTGAGCTTGGCGCGATATTTGCCCTGGGGCAGGTTGACGGCGATGGCGCAGAGGCTGGGTCCGTCGAGTTGGAAGGGGAGGGGCTTGGCGGTGCCGGCCAGGTCGTCGAGGAGGGTGAGGGTGACGCGCTCGGGTGTGAGGGGGTTGGGGGAGCCTGGGGTGAGGAGTGTGGCGGCGACGCGGAGGTCGGAGTCGGTGAAGAGCTTCTCGCGCTTGCAGACGAACTGGCTGATGACGGGGGCGGCGCGGAACTGCTTGGCGAGGGCGTCGAGCTTCTTCTTGTCCGCGGGGTTGGTGACGCCCTCGGCCTTTTCGAGGAGCGCGGCGGCCTTGGGCATCTCGCCGGCCTCGTAGTGGAGGGTGATGAGGCTGATGGTGACCTGGGGCGCGGCAGCGCGGATGAAGGGGTCGGTGGACTTCTCCGTGAGGGCGGCGGCGAGGGTGAAGTGTTCGAGGGCCTTCTTGGGGTCGCCGCGCTCGTGCTCGATGGTGCCGAGGAGGCAGGAGGCGACGAAGCGGTCGCGGGCGCTGGACTTGGGGTCGGCGAGGGCGCGCGCGAACTCGGCCGCGGGGGCGTTGTAGGCGCTCTTGTCCTTCCGGCTCGCGGCGTGGGCGTCGAGGTACTGGGCGATGGCGCGGTTGAAGATGGCTTGCGGGGAGAGCTTGGCCAGCTTCTCGGCCTCGGCGAAGTAGCGGAGGGCGTCGGCGACCACCGGCTTCTGGTTGCCCTGGGGCCGAAGGCTGTAGGCGCCAAGAGCGAGGCAGACACGGGCGAAGAGGGGGCCTCTGGACTTGCGGATTTCGGGGAGGATTTTGCGCAGGGCGGCAGCGGCGCGGTTGGTGAGGGCCGAGCTGGCGCCGGGGGCGTTGAGCACCTGGGCGTGGGCGGCGGCGAGGTTGAGCTTGGGCACCTCCCAGTCGGGCTGGAACTCCTTGACCTTCTCGAATTCGGCGATGGCCGCGTCGTAGCGCCGCTCGCGGAGGGCCAGGACGCCGGTGAGGTTGTAGAGCACGGGCAAGGCGTCGGGGCTGATGTTGCCCACGGCGAGCACCTTGTCCAGCTCGGCCCGGCAGCGGTCGAGGTCGCCATCGAGGAGCGCCACGGTCGCCAGGTTGACGTGGACGTCGCCCGAGGCGGGGTGGGTGGCGAGGATGCCTTCGAGGCGCGAGCGCGCGTCGGGGAGGGCATCGCGCAGGGCCTCGGGGGAGGCGGCGGCCGCCCGCGCGGCCTCGACGCGGGCGACAGCGAGGCCGATGAGGACGGGGAGCGAGGCCCTGCCGCCGGCGGCCTCCTGGCGGCGCTGAAGGCGCTCGTAGAGCGCCGTGGCCTCGGTGAACTTCCCGCTGTCCAGGTCAATCTTGGCCAGGGCCTCCTGCGGCGCGTCGTACTCCGGCTTAGCCTCGATCGCATCGTCGAGGCTATCGTGCACGTCCTCGAAGTCGGCGGTCGCATAGTTGTCCATCGCCTGGTTGAAGGCTCTGCCGGCCTTGTATTCGTCGCGCGTGCCGAGGATGAGGATGAGGCCGACGAGGGCGAGCAGGACGGCGATGCTCAGCTCGACAGTGGAACGCGGGGTGAAGCGGAAGGGCAGGCGGGGCACGGGTGGGGGTCTCCTAGCGCACCACGCGCCCGTGGATGGCGCGGACCGGGACGAGGAAGTCGCGGAGCGGCTCGCGGTGGCTGCGGTCGTCGAAGAGCACGAACACGGTGTTCCTGGGCACGACGAGCGCGCTGAAGTCGACTGGGCGGTGGCGCAGGTCGAGGTAGCGCTCGTCCACCTGGTGTTCCGGCTCGAGCTTGCCCTCGCGGCGCTCTTGCCGGTACAGCTTGTTGCCGGCCAGGCGCACCACGTCGCCCGGCTTGCCCAGCAGGCGGGCGAACTCGTAGCTGTAGGACGCGCGCTTCCACTGGGGCCGGCGGTACATGATGATATCCCCGTACTCTAGGCCCGCGGGGTCGCAGGCGTACTTGTTTACGACCAGGTTGGCGCCGCGCTCGAGGCGAGGCTGCATGCGGGTGAACTCCTGCGGCACCTTTCCGCAGCCGTACTGGGTGCCCACCCGCAACAGGCCGAACGTAAGGGCCACCAGGATGGTGTAGAAGATGACGGAGCTGATGACGTCCCGCGGTTTCATGGGCATGAGTTGCCCTCCTGCGCGGCATCCCCCGCACCTGCATACTATCCGAGGACCGCCCGCGAGTCAAGCGCGGTCACTGCTCGCGGAGGGCGCGGATGGTGAAGTCGCGGAACTCGGCGGTGCTCTTGGGGTTGAGGACGAAGCCGTAGGTCTGGAGGCCGCCGGGGTCGGGCGGGAGCTTGTTGGGCATGCGGACGGCGTAGTTGTCGCCGATAGTGACCTCGACGCCGTGGGGGCTGACGGTGGCGCGGAGTTCCTGCCACTCGCCGGGCTTGAAGGTGAAGGGCTGGAGCTTGCGTTCGGCAGCCTGCTTGTCCTCGGCCTGCTCGTAGAGGAGGCCCACGAGGTCGGGCTTGGCGGCGTGGACCCAGAAGCCGATGTTGGGCCTGGCCTTGCCGGCGAGGCGGAGGATGGCGCCTGTGCCCTCGGTGATGCAGACCTTGGCCCGCAGCTCGTAGGCGGGGGGATGGCGGAGGGAGAAGACGCATTCGGCGTCGTTGGGCTCGGGGTTGGCGCCGCGGAGGACGGTGGTTTCCTTTCCGCCGATGGTGCGCTTTTCGAGCGCCCACTTGCCGAAGTGCTGCTGCCACTCGTCGAAGAGGCTCTCGCGGAGTGGGGCGACCTCGCGGCCGAGGGCGAGATTGGTCTCGATCTCGAGCTTCTCGACCTGTTTCTTGCACTGGGCGATGCGCTGGTTGATGTCGTCGAGCTGGGCGCTCACGTCGTAGGCCTTGTCGGCGTGGCGGCTCTTGAGGAGGGCGAGGCGGTAGAGCGCGCGGTCCCAGGCCTGCTCGTTCATGTAGCGCTTGGCTTCGAGGAGGAGGCGGCTGGCCTCCTCCTGGGGGCCGGCGGCGGGGGGGGCCTTCTCCATGCCGAGAAGGACCTGGACGCGCTGGAGGTAGGAGGCGGCCTCGGGCGCTCCGGCCTTGGCGAGGTGGAGCTCGCGGGCGGCCACGGTGGGCAGGCCGGCGTAGAGGCAGTGGACGCCAAGGGCGAGGTGGCTGCGGGGGTCGGCCGCGTCCGTGGCCAGGACGCCCAGCTTGTAGAGTTCGTCGGGGGCGAACTGGCCCCAGGCGCGGCGGACGTCGAGGTCGCGGTAGCGGAAGAGCACGGCCTCGTCGTCGGCGCGGGCCACGCGGGCGTCGAGCCAGGCGGGGTCGAACTTCCCGCCGAGCTTGCCGAGCGAGAAGTCGCGCACGGCGACGGGGCGGGCCGCGTCGTTGAGGCGCTGGACCACGCGCACCTTCAGGCTGGCCAGGAGCGCCAGGTCGCCCAGGTAGGCGTCGAGGTAGTTCTCCGTGCCGGCCACGCGGAGGGGTGGGCGGGCCTTCTCGGCCTCGCGGGCCGCGGCGGCCAGCTCCCACGTGCGGGCCAGGGCGCGCGAGGGCTCAATACAGGTGAGGAAGTGGCCGTACTTCGCCTCGTCTATCGCCTCCAGGCGCTGGGCCGCGGCGCTCTTCAGAAGCGGGTCGAGGACGGCGATCTCGGCCCTCGCGCGGCCCACGTAGGGCTCGGCGCCGAACGTGGCGGCCACCTGGCCGTAGAGGGCCTTCGCCTCCTCGTAGGAGCTCCCCTTGATCTTCTCCTGCGCGCGCCCGTGGATGTCCAGCCACGCGCGGTCGGCCTCGGAGAGCACGGCGCTCTTTTCGAGCAGGATGGCCTGCTTGACGGCCTCGGAGGGGTTGGCGGCCAGGATGTCGTCGAACTGGGCCAAGGCGTCGCCGAAGCGCTTCTTGGCCGCGAGGGCCTTGGCGCGCGCGCGGGCCTGGTCGAATTGGGCCTGGACCTTTCGGCGCTCGACGTCCTCCAGGTCGTTGAGCCGCTGCTCGGCCTTGTAGCCTGCCTCGGTCTTGGCGTACTTGGCCACCACGTCGCGCAGGAGCTTGATCAGCCCCTCGCGGTCCTTGGGCTGGTCCTGCCCGTGGAGGAGTGCGCGCTGGAAGGCGGCCTCGGCCTCGAGGCCGGCCAGGCGCTTGCGCGCCTCGGCCGCCGCCTCGGTGCCCTTGTACTCTTTCTCGATCTCCTCGAGCTTCTGCTTCTCCGCCTGGACCGCGTCGAGTGCCTTGGCCGGCTCGGTGGCCTTCGCGCGGCCCGATGCCTCGAGCGCCGCCTTGAGCGCTTCGCGGGCCTTCTTCGCGCGCTCGGAAGGGTCGTCGGCGCGGACGGGGACGTCGGTGCCCGCCTCGTCGCCCTTCTTGGCGGCCGGCGTGCGTCGCCTGCTCAGGGCCTTGTACGCTGCGTATGCGCCGGCGGCCACGACGACCAGGGCTATGGCGGCCACGGCGAGCCAGGTGAGGCCCCTGCGCCGCGGCGGGGCCTCTGGCGCAGCCGCCGCCGGCTGCGCGTGTGGCACAGCCGCCCCCGGCTGTGCCTGGACAGGGGGGGCCACAGCCGAGGCCTGCCCTGAGCCTGGCCGAAGGGGCGGCTGTGCCACATCGGTCCGGGCCGCCTCCTGCTTCTCCTTGATGGCGGCGGCCACGGCCTTGCGCTGGGCGTCGGGGATGCGGCCGGCCTGGATGGCCTGGAGGTCGGCAAGCAGGTCGGCGGGGGCCTGGTAGCGTTCGGCGGGCTTGGGCTGGAGCAACTTCTCGATGACCGTGGCGAGGGAGCGGGCGACGTCGGGCTCCACCTCGCGCAGTGGGCGGAAGATGCCGTTGCGGACCGCGTAAGTGACCTCGGCCGTGGTGTCGCCCTGGAAGGGCGGCTTGCCGGCCAGGCAGTGGTAGAGCACGGCGCCGAGCGAGAACAGGTCGCTCCGCGCGTCGAGCGGCGCGCGCAGCTCGAAGTACTCGGGCGGCAGGTAGAGGGGCGAGCGGATGCCGACGCCCGTGCTGGTCACGGACGGCTCGATGGGCCGCGGCTTGGCCACGCCCAGGTCGGCCAGCTTCACCGTCCCGTCGCGCGCCACCAGCAGGTTGGTGGGCGACACGGCCTCGTGGAGGAGGCCCACGTGGCGTCCCTGCTCGAGGGCCATGGCGACCGAGAGCGCCACCGAGACGGCCTCCTGCTGTCCCAGCTTGCCCTTCGCCCGCAACACGTCGGCCAGCGACGCCCCCTCCACGAACTCCCGCACGACCACCAGGTCGCCCAGCCACTCGCGCGCCCCGAACACCCGCACTACGTTCGGGTGCTCGATGCGGCTCGCCTGCGTCGCGTCCTGGTGCACGCGGTGGATGAACTCGGGGTCACGCAGGATGCCCTTGTCGTAGAGCTTGAGGACGAAGCGGCGGCCCGACGGCGCCTCCCGCACGACCACCGTGGGGCCTTCGGTCCCCGTGCCCAGCTCCTGGACCAGCTCGCACTTCGCCAGGTCGGGAACACTGCGCTGTGGTCTGCCTGGCTCCGGCTGCTCGCTACTCATCGCCATTCCCTCGGGCCTTCTATCGCATGCTAGCAAAGACCGGTCGGGAAGTCAACCACGCCGCGAGCACGGCCACAGTCCTGGCGCACCCCCCCTGAGATGCCCTCGGCCCGGAAGCCCCTCTATCCCCTCTCCCCCGGGGAGAGGGAGCAGGCCGGCCCTGCGCCAAGGCCATGGCCACCGGCGAACAGTGGCTGCCGTAGCCAGGGGCCATGCTCCAGGCAGCCAGGTGTAGATTACCGAACAAACAAAACAAGCCGCTGCCCGCCCGCCCGCCAAACCAAACCGGCCAAACTTGCTCTGTTAAGAAGAAAGCCGCTTCGGGGTTCTTTGTGGGTAGCCCCCAGGGGTTGTGGTTGTCGGTCGGCGCGAGCAGCTGGCGATCCAGCGCCGGCACAGGTGTATTTCGGCGTAAGTCCTT
>VGYV01000336.1 GCA_016872855.1 Planctomycetota bacterium | reverse complement strand
CTGCACGCCGAAGCGCCGGTCGCGCCGCCGCTTCAGGTAGCGCGCCAGCAGCCGCGGCGAGGCGAACGCCGCCCCGCCGAACACGACGGCCAGCAGCGGGCTGCCGAAAAGCAGGATCACCAGCCCCGCCACGAGCACGCACAGGATCATGGCCACGTAGAGGAGCTGTTGGGCCGGGATATTCAGGTAAATCTGGTCCAGCGTCACCTCGGTGCCCTTGAGCACCTCGGCCTCGTAGCGCTGCCAGGCCCCCTGAATGATGTCGGCCAGCACCGCCACCAGCAGCGCCGCCGCCCCGAACGCCGCCACCTCGACGAAGTACACCGGTATCACGGCAACCCCTTCTGTCCGGTCAGCGACGCGCGCACGTGTCCACGCCACTGAATTGTAGCAAGCCCGGCGGCGCCTGTAAAGCCGCAAGTCCTCCGGACCCGCGTGGCTCCACGTCCGGGGGAACTTGGCACCCCACCACCCGCGTGCCACGGTCGGCTTGCCCGACCGTGCTCCTCGCCTCGGGGCGCGCTCGCGCCGAAGGCACGGCTGGGTCCAGCCTGTCGCATCACACCCCCCAGCCCGGTTCACGAGCGCGGCCCCCTGTCCCCCCTCCCCGAGGGGAGAGGGGACAGGCGGCCCCGCCCGGCCAGGCGGAGCTGTCGCCTTCTGCTTCCGTCTTGTCAAAGAGCGCGTGCGAGCCCCATTCGGTATGTTCTGCCCCAGAGGGCGTGCAGTGACTACAGGGGCCCTCGGAACGGCCATTCCTACAAGGAGACGGGCCCCGTGATTGCCGGCTCCGGGACCCCTCTCCTCCACCCTATGACGGACTCGTGCGCTGAACGGCTTTCATTTTGGAGCATGAAAAGGGCCGCGAAACGCCTAACGGCCTGCTAGCTCGATAGATACGGCGAAAGAGCACGGCGGGCGAAAAAAGCTCTCAAATCGCTCTGAGGCAGCTTTGCACAGGCTCTCAGTCCTCCTCATCGCGCCCCGCCGCCCTCCGCCCCCTCGCCCACCTCATCCGCAAACAGGCCCGCCGGAAGCGCCCCGCCGACGGCCCCCTGAGGTCGCCGCTGCGCGCAAGGTGTCTCCCCAATCTATCGTGCAAAACGTAGCTCTGACCCCCAGACCCCCGCACCTTCGCCTCGACACATAAGTGAAAAAAGAAGATTTGACACCGCTAGACGCCGCACATTCACCTCCTCCGCCTCGCGAGGCCCCCCACCCTGGCGACCGCGGCTGGGAGGCTTGTATGCGAACGTCACATAGCCTGGCCCTCTTGAGAACTTGATGCTGTCCTCAGCGGGGCCTGGCAACAGGCCAAAGAGGTCGAATGGCTCAGGACGGGCGAACTTCCTGAGCTCTTCGCCGGTCACGTCAACGACTGCGCCTTTCCCTGCCTTTGCCAGGAACCGCTCCATCTGTGACGCCGGAACGCGGATGACCCGGTCCACAGAGACCTCCCGCTGCGGAGATTCCCAGAGGCCTATCCCCCAAGCCGTTTTGGGTCGTCGCGCGCTGTAGCGTAGACGCACAGTGCCGTTGTGGGAAACCAGCATCTCGTGCGCTCTGCCTGGCCGTTCCCAGCCGGTGGCGTCGCGCCACACGGTCCTCGTCAGGCCGCAGCCTGGGAGCCAGGCCGACACGAGGAGCAACAGGGCAGCAGAGCGTTTCATGGTCCTTGTCCTTTCCTTTCGTGGCAGGCACAGTTCGGCCCGCGGCCCCGGGGCCTACCGCCCCCCGATAACGTGCACGTCGGGCAGCGCCTTCCTGAGCTCCGCGATCCCCGCCTCCGTCACGCGGGTGCCATTCAGGTCCAGCGAACGCAACTGCTTGAGCTCTTTGAGGTGGGCGAGGCCCGCGTCCGTAAGTCCGGTGTTCGACAGGTCAAGTTCCCGCAACCCCTTTAGGTCCTTGAGGTGGACGAGGCCCGCGTCCGTCACCCCCGCTTGGTGAAACAACAGGGTGTGCAACCGATTGAGGTCCTTTAGGTAAGCGAGGCCCGCGCCCGTCACCCTTGTGCACGCGAGATGGAGACTCTCCAACTGCTTGAGGTCCTTGAGGTGGGCGAGGCCCGCGTCCGTAACTCCCGCATCCGGCAGATCGAGGCTCCGCAACTGCTCGAGACCCTTCAGGTGGGCCAATCCGGCGTCCGTGATCCGTTGGCATCTGCCAAGTCCCAGAGTCTCAAGCGCCTTCAGCTCCTTGAGATGGGCCAGCCCGGCGTCCGTGAGCCTTTGGCAGAAAAAGAGTTCTAGCGACCTGAGCGCCTTGAGGTCCTTGAGATGGCTCAGCCCGGCATCCGTGATCTGCTTGCAGTAGGATAGATCGAGCGCCTCCAGTGCCTTGAGGTCCTTGGTATGGCTCAGCCCGGCGTCCGTGATCTGCTCGCACTCGCCAAGTCCGAGCGTCTTGAGCTCCTTGAGCTCTTTCAGGTGGGCCAGCCCGGCGTCCGTGAGTTGCACGCACCTGTTAAGTCGGAGCGTCTTGAGCGCCTTGAGGCCCTTCAGATGGGCCAGCCCGGCGTCCGTGAGCTGGTTGCAGTAGGATATATTGACTGCCTCCAGCGCCTTGAGGTCCTTGAGATGGGCCAGGCCGCCGTCCGTGAGCCGGGTGCACCCGCTGAGTCCGAGCGTCTTGAGCTCCTTGAGGTCGCTCAGGTGGGCCAGCCCGGCGTCCGTGAGGCGCTCACACAGGCTAAGGTGAAGGGTCTTGAGCGTCTTCAGGTCCTTCAGGTGGGCCAGGCCGGCGTCGGTGAGCTGCTTGCACTGGGATAGATCGAGCGCCTCCAGCGCCTTGAGGTGCTTGGTATGGCTCAGCCCGGCGTCCGTGAGGCGCTCACACAGGCTAAGGTGAAGGGTCTTGAGCGTCTTCAGGTCCTTCAGGTGGGCCAGGCCGGCGTCGGTGAGCTGCTTGCACTGGGATAGATCGAGCGCCTCCAACGCCTTCAGCTCCTTGAGATGGGCCAGCCCGGCATCCGTGAGGCGGGCGCAACCTGAGAGGCTGAGCATCTTCAGCGTCTTGAGGCCCCGCAGATGAGCCAAGCCCTGCCCGGTAAGCTGCTCATGGTCGTGCTCATCCGCGATAACCAGGCACTCCAGTGCGTCCAGGTTGCCCAGAGGAGCGAGGGCGTCGTCGCTGCCTGGGTGCATGATGATGAGCCCGGGAACCTTCTCGCGGCGTGTGGCCTCGACCACCCTAGGCACATCCTCCGGCCCCACAGGTGCGACCGCCCACCAGTGGCAGGCAGGCACCTTGAGTGGCGTTTGGGAAGGTGTGCGCCCAACGAAGGTTGGCGTCTCGGCGTCGGGCTCGACCCACGCCGCGACAATCATCGGCACATCGGAATTGAACTCCCTGGCGGGGTATCGGGGCGCGGGCATCTGGGGAGCTATCCGCTCCTGGCCGCCAGCCGAGGCGGCCCAGGCAACCGCAGCCGCCGCCAGAAGGCCCGGCATCCGTCCCCACAGCCCTGTCCCCACAATCCAGTGTCTCATTTCTTGTCTCCTTCCGTGGTCTTGGGGGGTTGCGGCTTCGCGTCGTCGCCGGCAATGTCGAGGCCGAAGAAGCCGAGGACGAAGTCGGCGAACTGCCCCGGGCTGAAGCCGAGCCGCACGCTCGGCCCGACGAGCAACGCCGCCGTCGCGTCCAGGTGCAGGTCAAGCGCCTCAATGGGTCTCCTCTCCTCGTATTCGGGGCCGGAGCAATTGCTGCGGAAGAGGAGAGACCCTTGATAGTTGTACGCGTACCTGGGAATGCACGTAACGTCGAACAGGAAGACACTCTTGCTGGTCCTCATGCCGCTTCTTGGCCCATACACGTCCGACTGCACATCTGACTCTGAAATGTAGGTATAGAGAAGGCTAAGGTCACCGTCTTTCTCGAACTGATTGCTCCATTCCGATTTGAGCAAGCGAAGAACGGCCGGGAGCCCGAGGCCCATCTGGTTAGACAACAACAACGCTGGACCCGCCTGCCTGCCCACTATGCCCCACTTGAGGCTCGATGTCAGGCCTGCGCCCGTCGTAAGACAGTGGGTCGCGTGGAGTTCAACGCCAGGAAGTGGGCCGCCAATCCCGCCCAGCGCGGTGAAGCAGTCGAGGAAGTCGTTCCCCCTGTCCGTCGCGTACTTGCCGAGCCCCGCGCAGCCCGTGCAAAACACGAGGCCAATCAAGCCGATCCACTTCATCGCTCGCATCGGGCACCTCCTTTCCCTCCCCAGGTCACAGGACAAGGGTTGCCCGGCTGAAGGCAGTGGGCCGGGCCGCGGCTTTCAATAGACCTTCCACGAGCCTCCGCTTGCGCTCCGCATCGCAGACAGCAGCATCCCCCGCAAGACGACCCACGGCAACAAAAAGGCATCTGAGGCAACATCCGCGGCGGCCGCCGGAGGGGTAAGCAGTACCCGAACGGCAACGCTCGCAGTGTTGCGGGTCAGCTCGCTGGGCGGGATGAGCCGCACAGTCACCTCGTCCAAGGGGCGAGCCCCTCCGCCCTTGCCATTGCGACTGGGACGCGGGTATGAAAAACTCACGCCGGCAACATGCAGCGCCTCCAGAGGTTCCATACCTAGAAGGACGGCTCCGCAGGAAGGGCGGGCCATGTAATACACTTCCGGCCTGACAGATGCTCCTTCGGGCCTTGCGGAAGGGCTGGGCAGGAGGAACTTGCGGAGTTCCTCCCCGCTGAGCTCCGGGAACAGACCCCTTTCGGTCCTTGCCAGAACACGCTCCATCTCTGAGCGCGGGATTAGGATGACCCGATCGGGAGAGCGCGACGGAACATGGACCTCTCTGGGCTCGATGAAGCCTATCCCCCACCTGAGCTCATACCGACATGCTGCATAGAGGACAGACACATCCCCGTTCGGCGAGACGACGACCTCACTAACGGGCGTGGGCACTTCCACGGCGTTGCCCGCCCGCCAGACTGTTCTAGTCAGGCGGCAGCCTGGGAGCCAGGCCGACACGAGCAGCAGCAAGGCAGCACAGCGTCTCATTTCTTGTCTCCTTCCGTGCTCTTGGGGGGTTGCGGCTTCGCGTCGTCGCCGGCGATGTCGAGGCCGAAGAAGCCGAGGACGAAGTCGGCAAACTGGCCCGGGCTGAACCCGAGCCGCAAGCTCGGCCCGAGAAGCAAGGCCGCCGTCACGTCCACGTGCACGTCCAACGCTTCTACGAGTTTCCTCTCCTCCCGGATCAGTCTGGGGGGTTCCAGGGGCCTCCACCTAAGATCGTGATCATAGTGGTAGGCGAACCTTGGGATGGAGGTAACGTCGAACAGGAGGATGCACTTGCTCACCCTCAGCCCCTTCCCCGATGCGAGCGGGAATGTCGGCGTTATGTGAATCCTGGAAGTGTATGTGTAGAAGGGCTTCAGCGCTCCATCGTCCTCGAAGTCCTTGTCCGACTCGAAACCCAGTAAGTGAAGAACACCCGGCATCCCGAACCCGGCCTGACTGTATCCTCTCGTAACCGCCTCCCTGCCGTCAAGACCCCACTTCTCGCTGACGGCAAAGCCCGCGCCGGCGGTCACCCAATGAGTCGCGCGCAGCTCGACGGCGGGGAGCAAGAACCCGACCCCCGCCTGCGCGGTGAGGCAGTCGAGGAAGTCGTTCCCCCTGTCCGTCGCGTACTTGCCGAGCCCCGCGCAGCCTGTGCAGACGACGAGGCCAATCAAGCCGATCCAGTTCATCGCTCGCATCGGACACCTCCTTTCCCTCGCCATGACACCCGAGCCGCCGCGCGGGGGGACCTCATAGGTGACCACCGGTTGGTACGCGTATGTCCATTTGCGAGATCAAAACACACAGAACCGGGAACCACACGGGCGCAGTCACGATGACCACAGCATCCGCGGCGGCGTCGGCGATGGCGGCCGGCGGGGTGAGCAGCACCCGAAGAGCAGGGCTCAATGCCTTTGGGGTCCTTCCCCCGGGCAGGTGGAACCGCACAGTCGCCTCCTCCCCTCGGCGTCCCTCAACCGGGCCATCGCGGCCGGGATGCGGGTACGCAAAGACCACAGCATGGGCGCCACGGTGTGACTCAATTGAGAACCTGACATGTCCTCCACGATGGGGAGACCCTGGTTGGTTCAGGCGGAGGAACTTCTGCACTTCCTCGGCGCTGACCTCCGCTATGGCGCCACTCGCCCGCCCTCGTGCAAGGAGCCGCTCCATCTCTATGGACGGAACTTGGATGACCAGAGAGGACGCCTGCGCCTCGGGTTCGAAGAAACCTATCCCCCAGCGCCGCCCATACGCCACCTCGGTGTAGTGGAGGAGCACATCGCCCCCGGGCGAGAGGTTTACCCAGTCCACATGAGGGGTCCCCTCGCCGCGCGGCCCGCCTCGCCACACCGTATTCGTCAGGCCGCAGCCTGGGAGCAGGGCCGACACGAGGAGCAAGAGGGCAGCACAGTGCCTCATGGCTCATCTCCTTTCCTTGCGTGGCACAAGGGCACGCCGCTTTGGAGCCACATCACCCGCAGACTACGGCACGAGCCTGGCGACGCGGAACCCGATGTAGGGGGCCTCGTGCGCGGGCGAGTGCATCCCGCGGTAGCCCATGTCGTTCCACGCGCCGCCGCGAACGGCGCGAGAGGTCCCGCTCGCGGGGCCTCTGGGGTCCTTCACAGCGCCCTCGCCGGAAGGGACGTACCAGTCCTGACACCACTCGGCGACGTTGCCATGCATGTCGTGGATGCCCCAGGCGTTCGGGAGCCGTGTGCCAGTGGGATGTGTCCTCGCCCCCGAGTTGGAGAGGCACCAGGCGTGCTGCGGGAGCAGCTCGTACGCGTCGCCGAAGCAGAAGCGGGACGCGCTGCCGGCCCGACAGGCATATTCCCACTGGGCCTCAGTGGGCAGAACGAACTGCCCCCCTCCGATGAGGGAGTTGAGTTTCTTGAGAAACTCCTGGGTCTTGTACCACGTGAGCTGCTCGGCAGGATTCGTGGCGCCTTCGAACTTGCTCGTCGCGTTGCCCATCACGGCCCGGTATTGGTCCTGAGTGACCTCGTGCTTGCCGAGCCAGAAGGGCTTGGTGATGATCACGTGCGTCTGGACTCCTGCTGGGTCGCCCATGATGAACTCGCCCGCAGGGATGAGGACCAGGGTGATGGTGACGCCAGGGGCGATCTGGACGACCTGCTCGGGCTCGACGCCCAGGGCCTTGGCGGCCTCGTTCTGGCGCCGTTTCGCCTCCGCCGCATCGAAGGGCCAGCCCGCAACGCGCGGGGGCGGGGCTGGAGGCTTGGGCTTAGCCACCCTTCTAGGGCTCTCCCACTCGATGGTCAAGATGTCCTTCGGGAGGCAAATGATGTCGGCGACGAAAGAGAGCGGAATGTCAACCGCAATGAGTGGCGCAAGTGCGATCGTCCGAGGTTCCGTTTCCAGCCCAGGTGGGGCCACCGGTGCCCCAAGGCAACTTGCCAGCCAAGCAACAGCAGTAACCGTTCCGCCGAAGACCGGTGTGGGTGGCTTCTCTGGTTTGGGCCCAAGGAATCCATTTCCATTTCGGGCAACCCAGGCGCAGCAGCCCGGAAGCCAGGCCGACACGAGGAGCAACAAGGCAGCACAGGTTTTCATCGCTTGTCTCCTTCCTTGGTCTTGGGGGGTTGGGGCTTCGTGTCGTCCCCGGCGATGTCGAGGCCGAAGAAGCCGAGGACGAAGTCGGCGAACTGGCCCGGGCTGAACCCGAGCCGCACGCTCGGCCCGAGGAGCAACGCCGCTGTCACGTCCACATGCACGTCCAGCGCCTCGATGGCTCTCCTCTTCACCTGGTTAGGGCTGGGAGCAGAAGAACCATACTTGTGGTAGGCGAACCTCGGGATGGAGGTAACGTCAAAGAGCACGATGCTCTTGGTCACCCGCACGCGCTCGGTGCGTCCCCACAGATCCCACGTGCCTTCGTTACAAGTGGACGTGTAGGTGTAGAAGTTCTTCAGCGCGCCGTCCTTCTCGATATCGTTCTCCTTCCGCGGGTCTGGGTTGAAGAGCATAAACGGCAGTATCCCGAACCCGGCGTGAATGTAGTTCCTTTCGACCACCTCCCTGCCCTCAATTCCCCATTTGCCGGGGACAATTGTCCAGCCGGCCCCGGTCGTGAGCCAACGAGTGGCGTGCACCTCGAAGGCGGGACCCAACATCCCAAACCCGCCCAGCGCGGTGAAGCAGTCGCGGAAGTCGTTGCCCCTGTCCTTCGCGTACTTGCCGAGCCCCGCGCAGCCCGCGCAGGCCGCAAGGACAATCATGCTCATCAGTCCTCTGGCGTTCATCTCCTGCCTCCTTTCGTTGGTCTCTTCACCGCGTGGCCCCATTGCCTTGGCCAGCTGGCCTTTTCGGAGCAGCCTCTGAGCTCGTCGGGCGGCTTGGCCGCTAGAACCGCGCGCGGAGCCAGTTCCACCCTTCCTTGATCAGGTACGGCGGCCCGCCGAGGAGGTAGTGCGCACCGACCGAGCCCACGGCGACTGGAACGGTGAACACGTGGCAGGCGACAGCCAGACCACCGAGGTAATCATTGTCGAAATCTCCCAGAGCCGCCCTCACGAGGAACTCCGGCCCCGCGACGAGGAGGCCAGCCGGGACTCCCACCGCGGCTCCGGCGACTCCGCCGATGACCGCGCCCCCCGTCGCCGGCACATGGACGAAGGGCGAGTGATCATAGGCCAGGGGCCAGATGCGATCGAGGTGCAAGTCGAACGTCCCCTTGAAACTCGGCATGTCGCCGCACGCCGAGCCGACGTTCATCAGGACAGCCAGGAACACAACAGTCGCGACGGCTTTCATGGCAACCCCCTTTCTTCTGTCAGTTTGCGACACCGTGGGCCACGGCCAGCCCGTAGGCGTGGGACCAGGGCTTGGGCTGCGGCACCCGCCGCAGCGAGCCGATGGCCGCGTCAATCTCGTTGCGGAGGCATCGGGCCTGCTTCAGGGCCTCGCCCAGGTCGTTGGTGGTGAGGAGTGCTCTGAGCTGTGCGAGGTCGGTCTCCAGGTAGCTGATGAGGCGGGGCGGGAAGCAACGGTTCGTAACCATGGGCATCTCCTTGGAACATCGGGCGACTTGCGACGGCGAGCGACTGCCCCTGCCTGCCGAGGCGGGAGCCTAGAGGCCCGCGAGCGAGGCCATGAACTGCTGGGCGCCGGACCCGGCCTGCGAGGCAGCCAAACCGGCCAGCGCGTTCCTCAGGCCGTCCAGGCAGGCACCAAGGACCACGAGCCCGCCGATGGCGAATGCCGCCAGCGCCAGGACTGCGACCAGGACTTCCGTGCCGCTCTTGCTCATTGTCTTGCCTCCTTTGGGGGTGTCGTTCGCTTCTATCCTGGCTAAGAGCAAGAGGCGTGCCAAAGGCGACCCGGCAGGGGAAGCATTGTCGTGAGCATGCGTAAGCGGTTGCGGGCACAAGGCTTACGGCCCCAGACAGACGTG
>VGYV01000335.1 GCA_016872855.1 Planctomycetota bacterium | reverse complement strand
CTCAGCAAGGGCAAGACCCTCGACTGGAGCATCGGCTCGGCCAGCGCGGGCGCCGACGACAAGTGGGTGAAGCTGGAGGCCCTCGCCGAGGTGCCGCAGGACTGCGATCAGGTCTACATCCGCTTCGTCGGGCAGGGCGACACGCTGGCCTTTGTGGACGACATGGGCCTCCAGCCCGCCGAGCGGCCAAAGCCCGTCGAGAGGCCAAAGGTCGAGGGCTATGCAAAGGAGCGCGTCCGCGAGAAGCTCGGCCGCGGCCTGGTGGCCGTGACGGCGCCGGATGGCAAGGCGCACATCAGTTGGCGGCTGCTTGATGCCGACCCGCCCACGCTTGCCTTCGACCTCTATCGCTCCGCGCCCAACGAGGCGCCGAGGAAGCTCAACGAGCAGCCCATTGTCAAGGCCACCGACTTCGCCGATGCCGTGGCGCCCCAGGCCGCCGAGTGCACCTACATCCTCCGCGAGGCGGGGAAGACCGACGACCTGGCCAAGACCGTCGCCAAGCCCCAGTACGTCTCCTTCCGCCTCGACGGCAACCACACGTTCCAGAAGATGGGCATCGCCGACCTCGATGGCGATGGGCGATACGACTTCGTGCTCAAGCAGCCGAACACCAACATTGACCCCTATGCGGGCTACTGGAAGCGGACCGAGACCCCCTACAAGCTCGAGGCCTATGACGCCGACGGCAAGTTCCTGTGGCGCCACGACCTCGGGTGGGCGATCGAGACGGGCATTTGGTACTCGCCCTACGTCGTCTACGACTTGGATGGCGATGGCAAGGCCGAAGTGGCCGCGAAGACTGGAGAAGGCGACCCCCGCGACGCCGACGGCCGCGTGCAGTCAGGCCCCGAATGCCTCACCGTCCTCGACGGGATGACGGGCAAGCCGAGGGCGCAGGTGGACTGGCCCTCCCGCGAGCCATTCATGAAGCGGCCCAACGGCTACAACTACGCCAGCCGCAACCAACTCGGCGTGGCCTACCTCGACGGGAGGACGCCTTGCCTCATCGTCGAGCGCGGCACCTACAACCTCATCGTGGTCGTGGCCTACGAGTTCCACGATGGCAAGCTCCGCGAGCTGTGGCGCTGGTCGAACGAGAAGGAGCGCCGCACCTACTGGGGCCAGGGCGCACACTGGATGCACGCGGCGGATGTTGACGCCGACGGCCGCGACGAGATGGTCCTCGGCTCCTTCGTCCTCGACGACAATGGCAGCGCCCTCTGGTCAACCGGCCTCGGCCACCCCGACCACCTCTACATTGGCGACCTCAATCCCGAGAGGCCCGGCCTCGAAATCTACTTCGGCATCGAGCCAGGCGGCCCCAGGAACAAGATGTGCATGGTGGATGCCAAGACAGGGCAGATTCTCTGGGGCATCAACCGCCAGACCCGGCACGTCCACGCCAGCGGCCTGTGCAGCGACATTGACCCGCGCTACCCCGGCGCCGAATGCTACAGCGCCGACACCGATGAGAAGAAGCAGTTCGCCTGGGGCCTCCTCCACACCGCCAAGGGCGAGGTGATCGAGCAGGATGAGATCAAGGGCTTCGGCCCGCGAACCGTCTACTGGGACGCCGACCCGCAACGCGAGCTGTTGCACAGCGGGCGGCTCCGCAAGTTCCGCGGCGGAGAGCTTGCGCCGAAGATCGAGGGGACCTATGTGGCCACGGCCGATGTGCTGGGCGACTGGCGGGAGGAGATCATCACAACCCTCCCCGGCGAGATGCGCATCTACACCACCACCGTCCCCGCCACGGACCGCCGCCCCTGCCTGATGCAGGACCCCCTCTACCGCCTCGACGTGGCGATGGCCGCCATGGGCTACTACCAGGTGCCCATGCTCAGCTACGACCTCGCGTCCCGCAAGCCGTAGGCCGCCGCGTGCGCCAAACAACACGCCCGCGGGCCTCACGGCGAGACTCGCGGGCGCGGGATACGCTTCGGGCAGCGCGGGGTCGGAGGACTACTCCTTCTTCTCCTCCGATGCCGTGCCTTCCTTCTTTGCCATCTTCTTCTCCAGGGCTTCATCCCACTGCTTCTGGAACTTCTCGGCAGCGGCCCGGGCATCCTCCTCTTTCTTGTAGCTCCCGTCCATCCGCTTGAGGAGTTTGGGGCCCTTGGGCGGGGCATCCTTGAAATCCTCTTTGCGCCGCTTGGCGTCGGCCTTCGACTTCATCCATTCCTTCGCCGCGTTCTCGAACTCCTCCTCGTAGTCCCTCTGCCGCGCGCGCAACTCGATGTCGCCACAGACCTCGAAAGTCACCTGTCCGCTGACGCCCATGACCTGGAGGACGTAGTACTTGAGGGGCCTGTGCTCGCCGCGGGAGCTGCGCCGGGGCCTCTCGAGCCCGGGGAGCCCCTCGCCGGCCTGGAGCCCGGAGCATCCGAAGGCACACGCCGTTGCGACCGCCCACCCGAGCCACGACCGTCTGGACACCGCCATGTGCGAACTCCTGACCCTGTGTCGGTCTTGTCCGCTGCCGGCTGCAACCGGCAGCCGCCTCTCTTAGGTAAGACTCTCCCGGTAGCAATTATACTGCGATGGCGCGCGGGAAGTCAAGATGGTTATCGCGTTTTCGCTCGACCTTGAACCCCGGCAGGCTTGAGGTTACAATACTGCGCGTGACCTGCTCCCGGAAGCCCGAGGGCCAACCGCGATGAACGTGCTCGGTATCCCCAGCGTGGAGTCGGTGCTCGCCCAGCCAGCCGTCCGAGCTCTCCTGGGCGGCCTGCGCCGCGAGGTGGTGGTGGAGTGCGTGCGCGAGTGCGTGGCCGCCCTGCGCGAGGAGCGCGGCAAGCCGGGGGCCGACCCCGGCCCCCAGGGCGATGCCGCGGCCCTCGTGGCGGCCAGAGTGGCCCAGCGCCTCCAGCCCAGGCAGCCGCAATCGCTCCGCCGTGTGGTCAACGCCACGGGCGTCATCATCCACACGAACCTGGGGCGTTCGCCACTCGCCCCAGCCGTCGTCGAGGCCGTGTCGCAGGTGGCTGCGGGCTACTGCAACCTCGAGGTGGACGTTGCGACGGGCGAGCGCTCGAAGCGCGAGGCCCACGTGGCCGCCCTGCTGGCCCGAATCACGGGGGCCGAGGCGGCGACGGTGGTGAACAACAATGCCGCGGCCGTGGTCCTCACCCTGGCCGCGCTCGCCGCCGGCCAGCGGGTCATCTGCTCCCGGGGCGAGCTGGTCGAGATCGGCGGCTCATTCCGCCTCCCCGAAATCATCGCGTGCAGCGGCGCACAGCTCGTCGAGGTCGGCACCACCAACCACGCCCGCGCCGGCGACTACCAAGCCGCCCTCACGCCCGACACCGCGGCCATCCTCAAAATCCACCCCAGCAACTTCCGCATCATCGGCTTTACCAGCGAGGCACCCCTCAAGGAACTAGCCGACCTCGCCCACCGTTCGTCTACCCTCCTCATCTTCGACGCCGGCTCCGGCCTCCTCTTGCCCGCCGGCGAGCCCGTCTTCGCCAGCGAGCCGGTTGTCCGCCAGGCCATCGCCGACGGGGCCGACATCGTGACGTTCAGCGCCGACAAGCTCCTCGGCGGCCCCCAGGGCGGCGGCATCGTGGGACGGCGCGACCTCATCCAGCGCATCAGCCGCCACCCCCTCAAGCGCGCCGTCCGCGTGTGCAAGCTCACTCTCGCCGGCCTCGAGGCCGCCCTCCGCGCCCACCTCCAGCCCCAGGGGCCGCCCGACACCGTGACCATGCGCCTCATCCACCGCCCCTTGGCCGAGCTGGAGGCCGACGCCCAGGCCCTGGCCGACGCCGCTCGGCGCGCCGCCCCTGGTTGGAACGCAAGTGTAGAGCCCGACGAGAGTTCCATCGGCGGCGGCTCCCTCCCAGGCGAGACCCAGCCGACCGTGGTCGTGTGGCTTGAGGCCCCCGGCCTGGCCGCCGACGCGCTGGACCGCGCCTTCCGGCTGAACGAGCCGCCCATCTTCGGCCGCTTCCGCAAAGGCCGCTTCGGACTCGACCTCCGCACGATCCTGCCCGGCGACGCCGACGACATCGTCGCCTGTGTCACACGGCTTGCGCGGTCCGGGAGCACGGGAGAATGACGCTGACTCACAGCGTAGGCGGCGGCCCAGCCCGCTCCGGCGGGCGGCAGGGGATAGCCACGGGCGTAAGCCCGTGGGGCATGGCATTCCCCGCGGCCCAGCCCCCGCAGGGGGCGGCAGAAGCCCAGGCTCGCGCGCGCCCCGTGGTGTCTGCCGCCCCCTGCGGGGGCTGGGGTTGGGGCGATCGTCCTTTCCACGGGCTTACGCCCGTGGCTATCCCCTGCCGCCCTGTGGGCTGGCCCGCGCATCCTATTGGGTGCCGCCTGGAGCACGTAGCACGATGAAGTGCCCCCGGTGCTCCAATGGCCTGCTCAAGGGTGTGATCGGGAATGCCGCGATGTTCCCGTGTCCGGAGCGGCACGGCCTGCTGATCCCCCGCAAGACGGTTGCGTCCATCATCGAGCGCGGATGGGCCGCTGTGCCGCGCCAGACTGCCGAATCGAGGGTCTTCCGCCCGCGCGCGGCCCCGCGGGCCTCCATCGGGTGTCCCCAGTGCCATCTGGCGATGGAGACGTACCCCTTCTGCGGGATACGGGCCATCGAGATAGACAGGTGCCTCCGCTGCGACCGGCTCTGGCTCGACGCCAACGAGCTGGAAGACGCAGTCGTGGCCGTGGCCAAGGCGAAGTACCGGCTCCTGGACTACGACGCCCTCAAGGACAAGTTGCGGCTGCCGCCCCTCGAAGGGGAGCACTTCTTTTTTCGCATTCTCCGCAGCTACTCGTACCTATGCGAGACGGACCCTGCCCTGGCAGAGGCCGCGATGGGTCTGTACCTGGTGGTCCGTTACTTCGCTCCATCGTTGTTCGCTTAGCGCGCCGCCCCTCCGGCAAGGGCGCAAGAGCGCGGGCGCTTCGGTTTCTTGCTCCCGAAGGGAGCACGGTGGGTTGCCGGCGGCTTCAGCCGCCGGACTCGAGCGCCGGAACCAGTGAAGTCCCGAAGGGACGACAGAAAGGGGGGGCCGGACCACCACCTTGCCGCGGCGCTCTGCCGTCCCTTCGGGACTGCGTTGTGGGTGCGCGCTGTTCCGGCGGCTGAAGCCGCCGGCAACCCACTATCGTCCCTTCGGGACGAGGATCCAGCCCCCCGTCTGCGGAGCGGTGTGGCTGGACTGGACTGAAGCTGGCAATGGAGGCAACCTATGAAGCATCTCGTGGCCGGCACGGCCGGCCACATTGACCACGGCAAGAGCGCCCTAGTGAAGGCCCTGACGGGCATCGAGATGGACCGATTGCCCGAGGAGAAGCGGCGCGGCATCTCCATCGAGCTGGGCTATGCCTTCCTCGACTTGCCCGACGGCACGCGGATAGGGATGGTGGACGTGCCCGGCCACGAGCGCTTCGTGCGGACGATGGTGGCCGGCGCCACGGGGATTGACTTCGCCATCCTGGTCGTTGCCGCCGACGACTCGGTGATGCCCCAGACCCGCGAGCACCTGGCCATCCTCAACCTCCTCGGCGTCCGCGACGGCCTCGTCGCCGTGAACAAGATTGACCTGGTCGAGCCGGACATGGTCGAGCTGGTCGCAGAGGAAATCCGCGAGACCGTCGCCGGCACCTTCCTGGCCAACGCCCGCATCGTGCCCGTGTCGAGCATCACGGGCGCGGGCATCGGAGAGCTGAGGGCCGCCATCGCCGAGGTGGCCGCGCGCGTGCCCGAGCGCGGCATCGGCTCGCTCGCCCGCGTGCCCATAGACCGGTCCTTCGCCATCGCCGGCCACGGCACCGTGGTCACAGGCACCGTGGCCAGTGGCACGTTGCGGGTGGGGGAGGAGGTGGACATCCTGCCCCGCGGCGTGGCGGCCCGCATCCGCGGCCTCCAGTGGCACGGGGCGCCCGTCGAGCAGGTCTTCGCCGGCCAGCGCGCAGCGCTCAACCTCGCCGGCATCAAGCACGACGAGCTGGCCCGCGGCGACGTGGTGTGCGCCCGCGGCGCATTCGTCCCCACCTCGATGGTGGACGGCTTGGTCGTGCTCGACCGCAATCAGGCCCACGCCGTCAAGCACGGCGCGTCGGTCAGCTTCCACCTCGGCACCAGCGAGGTCCCTGCCCGCATCGCGCTCCTCGACCGCCTGCGGCTTGAGCCCGGCGAGCAAGGGTGGGCGCAGGTGCGTCTGGCCGCTCAGATTGTGGCTCGGCGCGGCGACCGCTTCATCTTGCGGACCGCCGGCGGCGACGCCACGCTGGGCGGCGGCCAGGTGCTCGACGCCCACCCGCTCAAGCACCGCCGGCAGCGGGTGGACGCCGCTATTGCCCTCGAAGCTATCGGCCAGAAGGGGCTCTCCGCCGCCGTCGTCAACGAACTCCACAAGGCCAGCGCCCCGCTCCGCGTGAGCGCCCTGTGCCGCCTCCTCGGCGAGGGCAGGGCCGATGTGGAGGCCGCACTCGGTGATGCTATCCGCCTGGTTCCCACGGGCGCCGACGCCTGGCTCTACGGCCGCGAGCAGGCCGACAGCATCGCCGGGCGCGTCCTCGCCGCCCTCGCCGCCCACCACAAGGAGAAGCCGCTCCTCGCCACCGGACTGGCCCTCACCCCACTGAGCTCGCGGGTGGACCCCGAGCGGCTCTTCAGCGAGGACGTGTTGGCGGCAATCCTGGACGAGCTGGCCGTGGCGGGCAAGGTGCGCCGCGTCGAGGGCACTTTCGCCCTTGTAAGCCACCGCGTCCAGCTCGACAGCCGCCAGGCCGCCATCCGCGCGGCCATCCTCGACGCTGCCCTCGCCCGGCCCTTCATGCCTCCGACGCCCCAGGACCTCCAGGGCGCCCTCCCATTCCCCCCGCCTCAGATCGCCTCGGTCTACGAGGCCCTCCTCAAGAGCGGGGAGCTGGTGGACTGCGAGGTGTGCGGCTTCCACCCCCAGGCCATCGAGGACGCCTGGCGGCAGTTCGAGGCATTCCTTCGCCAGCACGGCCAAGCCACGGTCAGCGAGTTCCGCCAACTCCTCGGCACCACCCGCCGCTACGCGATGGGCCTGATGCAGCACTTCGACGCCGCCGGCCGCGTCGTCCGCGATGGCGACGTCCGGCGCCTCCCCTGACCCCACCCGCGGGCCGCGCGGGTTGAACCTCTGGCGTCGGCCGCCTGGATTGACTCAGCTATTGCTGTAAGCGCTGACGCCTGAATGAGTTGTGGCTCGTTGGGGGCCTGCGGCAACTGCCCCTGTGTGCCAGAGGCTCACCTGTGCGCCATAGGAGGTGAGCCTCTGGCGGCGGCCATGTTGCGGGGCCACAACGCAGGGGCGAGGCCCGCTGACTGTAGCAGCAGCATAGGGTTAGAGGCGCGGGGCCACACATGGGACGGGAGCTGGTGTTTCACATCGTCAACACGGGTGCCCATAGCGTAACGCCATATGCGCGAATCGGTTATGGAGACTCTGGCTGGAGTCGGCGGCCGGCCGCGTTGCAGATTGTCAACATGGTGGCGATGCCAGGGGCCGGAGCGTCGGAGCATGGCCAAAAGTGAGGTGTTGGCCATAGCGTGTAAGTTATTGCCACTTCAAGGGTAATGACCTGGAGCGATGGATACGGGATTGCCTCCTCCTTTGGGGCGCAAGGGGCACGGCGGTTGCGTGCTTGTAACACGGTTGTGTGTGTCCAGGATATCTCCTACGTAGGGGGCTTGCAATGGGGCGCTCGCCGACGGGACGGCTGTGTGGGCTCCTGGCAGCGTGCATCGTGGTCTGGGGACTGCTCGCGGTGCCGGGCAGGTCGCTCGCGGGGCTCATTCCCACGGACGTGGCGGGGTGCAGGCTGTGGCTCGACGCCAGCGACGCGGGGACGCTGTGGCAGGACACGGCGGGGTCGGTCCCCGTGACCGCCAGCGGCCAATCGGTGGCTCGGTGGAACGACAAGAGCGGCGGCTCGTTCGCCGTGAGCCAGGCCACCGCGGCCAACCGGCCGCAGTACAGGGCCGGCGCGCTCTACGGCGCGTCCACCCTCTACTTCGACGGCACCAACGACTTCCTGGGCCGCGCCAACGACATTGGCGTGAGCGGCAACCAGGACAGGACGGTGTTCGCCGTGTGGGCCAACTGGGTGAACAACGGGTTGGGCTACCAGCACGTGTTCCACATGGGCACCAGCGCGAACGACCAGACCTATGGGGTCTGCTCCTACCATAACAACCGCGTGGCCAACCACTACTGGGCGTCGGCATTCGACACCAGCTTCGTCAGCACCTCGGCCCCCACCCTGGCGTCGGCCATGTGGGACGGCGATGGGGGCGGCGGGGGCCTCGGGCGCGATCAGTGGTGGGTCAACGGCGCCGATGTGGGCGGCATCAACCGCGCCGTCCTGAACACCAGCACGGCCCAGCTCAACATCGGCTCCCGCGTCGCCGGCCCGACGGAGGGGATGCGGGGCGACATCGCCGAGGTCCTCATCTTCGACCGCAACCTGACGGCCGACGAGCGGAGCAAGGTGGGCGTCTACCTGGGCATGAAGTGAGGCATCCCGACGAGTTACACCTGGCCCATCGCCGGCACGCTGACGTGGAACGCGGGCGCCGATGGCGACTGGGCGGCGGCCACCTGGTCGCCCAGCGGAGGCGGCCTGCCCGCCTCGCCGAACGAGAACGTGGCCGCCGTCGTCAACACGCCGTGGACCGTCACGGCGAGCGGCGACGCCGCGGCCGGCAGCCTCAGCCTCAGCGGCAACGGCTCCGTCGCCGTGGGCGCCGGCAGGACTCTGACCATCATGAACGCCCTGACCGGCGCGGCGGGCAGCACGCTGGCCCT
Source organism: Planctomycetota bacterium (assembly GCA_016872855.1). Classification (GTDB taxonomy): domain Bacteria; phylum Planctomycetota; class PUPC01; order DSUN01; family DSUN01; genus DSUN01. Next base: position 620 of record VGYV01000335.1, on the reverse strand, counting down.
GGGGCGCGACGCCACGCTCGTGATTGGCCAGACCAGCACCCTCGACCGCCTCACGACCAGCGGCGACGCCGCGCTCCGGAATTTCAAGGGGCTGACGCTCGCCGCCTTCGACGACAACGGGGAGGCAGGGACGCTGACTCTCCATGGCCCTGGCACTCTGTCCATCAATGCCGCCGCGGCAGCGGCGGTCGTGGCGAAGGACACGAACTTCCGAGTGCAGCCCGGGGCCACCCTGCGCGTCGCGGGAGCCGGGCTCCTGGGCGGCGACCCCACGATCACCCTCAACGGCGGCACGTTCACCATCTCGCCCGTGCCGGCGAACTCCAACGCCTACATGCAGGAGACCAATGTCAACGTCCTTGCCAACTCGACGGTCAACGCGGCGACGACGGGCACCGTGGCCCTCGGGCGGTTGGCCTTCGACGCGCCGAGCATCCTGACCACGACGGGGCAGGGGACGCTGGACTTCTTCGACACCACGCTGCGCGCCGCAGGCACCTCGGGCATCAACGCCCAGGTGCGGACCATCGCAGGCGGCCTCGACGCCAACGGCCTGGCCACGACGTTCGTGAAGCAGGGCACGTCGGACCTCATCCTCACCCGCGCCGGCGCCGGCCTGG
>VGYV01000334.1 GCA_016872855.1 Planctomycetota bacterium | reverse complement strand
TGGAGATAAGGCGCCAGATACCCCGGGAGCGAGAGGAGAGGACCGCCTAAAGGCGGGACTCCCAACGGGTTACGCGCTCGTTTGGAGTCCCGCCTTCAGGCGGCGGCGCCTTATCTCCACGCCATTCGGGTGAGACATGGCCTTGGAGCCATAAGTGCGTATCAGGCAATTGCTTATGACAGTTGCGCCCCCTGGCCCACTACATGCTCAAATTGAAGGGGGAGATTGAGCATGTAGTGGGCCGAGGACGGGGGCAGCGCGCCAGGAGGGGGCTCAGGGGGCGGCGGCGGAGAGGACGAGGTTCTCCTCGGCGCCGAAGAGGGCGTAGACGCTCTGGGCGAAGGCGTAGGCGGCCTCGGCTTCGGGCTGGGCCACGCGGCGGCGCATGTGGTCAACAGGGCCGGCGAGGACGAGGCGGCGGGGGGCGACGCACGCGGCCACCTGCGGCAGATCGCACACACGGAGGATGCCAGGGACGAAGTCGGGCGGACGCCACGAGTGGAATTCGTTGGTGGCGATGGCCTGATAGGCGAGCAGGCTCTGGCAGCAGACGGCGGTGCCGGCCCGCCCGTCGAGCGCGGCTGCGAAGAGGGCGAGGATGCCGCCGCTGCCCTGGCCGACGATGCTCAGGCGCTCGGCGTCCACCTCGGGCCGCTCGGCGAGGAGGGCGAGCCCGCGGAGGACGTCGTGGACGCGGCGGCCGACCAGGGTGTGGCCGAGCATGCCGTACTGGTAGAAGTGATAGCCGTCGGTGCCCATGAAGGCATAGTCGCGGGGGATAGCGCCGATGGAGTGCGCCTCGCCGATGCCGCGCACGTCAATGGCGAGGACGACGTTGCCCTCGCTGGCGAGCATCTGGATGGTGCCCGTGGGGCCGGCCTCGGCCTCCTTGCCGTCCTGGTGGACGTAGACGATGCCTGGCCACTTCTGCCCAGGCTCCTTGTCGGGGACGAAGAGGAGGGCGGGGATGGTGATGCCGCGTTCGCTCTGGAAGGTGAGCTGCTCGATGCCGCACTTGCCGCGGTAGAAGACGCCGAGCTGGTCGCAGGTCGGGGCGCCGTGGCCGGCGGGGACGTTGAGGAGTTCGAGCAGGCGGGCGCGCATCTCGCCCTGCCACTCCTCGGCGTCGCCGCGGCTGGCCATGTCGGGTGGGGGAGGGGGGAGCGCGAGCGCCTGCTCGCGGGTGAAGCAGAAGACGGTGCGGCTGCCCAGCGTGTTCACCTGGCCGTCGGGGGTGCACCAGAGCTCCTCGACTGCCTCGGGCTCAGTCGGCGGCTCGGCGGGGAAAAAGACTCCAGGAGTCTTTTCTGCGGGCGGGAAAAGACTCCTGGAGTCTTTTTCCCCGCCGAGCCAGAGGTGGAACCACTGATAGGCGGCCTCGCGGAGGGGCTGGCTGTAGCCGTGCTCGCCGTCGGCGACAAAGAGGTCGGCGGCCTCCTCGACGCCGAGGAGGGCGTACATGCGTCGGAGTTCGTCGAAGGCGCGGCGGGTGCCCTCGATGGGGAAGTAGTCGCGGCTGGCCGCGCCGATGCGGATGGCGCGGGGCGCCCCGGCGATGAGGAGGTCGCTGTGGTCAATCCCGCGCTCGATGATGCGGTCCTGCACCTGCTCGGCGTCGGCGATCTGGCCCGTGGCGAGCCAGGCCTCGCGGCTGGTGATATAACATACGGGCATCGCGGCGCGCAGCCGCTCCTCGAGGGCGACGAGATACGTCGTGAGCGTGCCGCCGCCCGAGCAGCCGGTGCAGCCGAGGCGCGTCACGTCCACCTCGTCCCGCGTGCACAGGTAGTCGAGCGCCCGCATGCCGTCCCAGATGCGATAGGCGGCCAGGTTGACGCCGACGAGGAGGGATTGCGTGCCGGCGTATTCGTGTTCGGGACAGCACATGCCGATGCGTGAGTCGCCCCTCGCGTAGTCCCAGTACTGGCTCCGCTCGCCCTGGCCGAGGGGGTCGTAGACGAGGACGACGAAGCCGTGCTTGGCGAGCCCCTGGGCGAGGCGCTGGTATTCGGGGTACGCTTTCCCCTCGCGTGCGTGGCCGCAGGGGACGAGGATGGCGGGGCAGGGGCCGCGGCGGGCGGCGGGGAGGTAGAGGTTGGCACTGACGTAGAAGTGCGGCCGGCTCTCGAAGAGCACCTTCTCGACCGCGTAGCCGCTGCGCTCGAGGCGCCCGACGCGGCGGGGGTTGAGCGGCGTGCGCTCGGGCAGCCCGCCGATCAGTTCGGCAAACGTCTCGCGGAGGTAGCGCTGGTGGGCGAGCACGTCGGCGGCGGTCTGGACCTTCTGCTTCCGCTCGCGCATCTTCTCGAGGAGCGGTGCGGCGAGGGCCAGAAGGTGTTCGAAGACCATGGCCGACAGGTCCTTGCTGCCGAGGACAGAGAGGGGCTCGGACATTAGTGGATTCCTGCTTGGTTGCCTCCCCCGTTGGTATTATCGCTCCCTGTGCCGGCGGGTCAAGCGGGATGTGGCAATTGGTAACACTTCAGCCGAATGAAGTGGAGGTTTGGAGTGCGGCCTTCAGGCCGTATCCTGCGCCCCAGATACGGGCTAAAGCCCGCACTCCGAACTCGGCGCGCCATCTCAGGGTGACGGTTGGCTCTCCACTTCATTCGGCTGAAGTGTTACGGCAATTGAAGGTTTCGTGCCCCTGCCACGTCAGAGAGTCAGGGACCGGCGCCGCGCGCAGGTTTGACTCTGTCGGCGGGTATGGTATGCTTGCGAGCGGCGGTTCCAAACACCTGAGGAGAGGACTCTCCCATGATGAGCAGGAAGGTTGGCGGCGCGGTGGTGGCCTCGGCGTTCGTGCTTGTGGCGGCGCTGGGCCTGCTCCTGGCGGCGTGCGACGAGTTGGACGTTTACATCCCTCCTCCGCCGAAGCACCGGCCGCCTATCGTCGTCCCGCCCCCACCACAGCCGCCCATCGTGGTTCAGCCGCCCCCGGTGGTCGTCCAGCCCCCGGACCCGGTCGTGCCGCCGCCACCGCCGCCGCCCGACCCGGCCGAGCTGCCGCAGGTGTTCGTGGACACCGTGCCGTTCGACCCTGACCGCGTGACGGTGCAGGAGGTGGGGGGCCGCTGGTTCGTGATGACGGATGAGGCGACGCTGCTGAGCTTCGAGCGCGACGAGGCGGGCGCCCGCCGGGCGCTCGAGGTCATCCGCTTCTATCGCATGAACCAGCAGTGCTCGATTGGCCGCCCGACGCCGCTGCTGCAGTACTACATGGTGAGCGACCGGCCGCCCGACGGGCCGATGCAGGGCGAGGTGGCCGTGCCGCTCGACCTCAAGCGGCTGGACGTTGCGCAGGTGGACGAGCGCTGGCTGCTGGTGCAGGGGAACGTGTGGCTGCTGGACTTCGGGGCGGCGGAGGCCGAGGCCCGCGCCGCCGTGGCGGTCATCCGCAACGCGGGCTTCACCCACATGTGCTTCGTGGGGCGGCCGCGGCCCACGATGATTTACTTCCGCACCGGCGGCGCCGCCGCGCAGGTGCAGTACGTGCAGGCCGCGCTGGCGGCCGACACGCCGTGCTACTCCGGGCCGCTGCCGGCGCGGCTGCGCTTCCGCGGCTCCATCACGGTCGGCCAGCCGTGCGAGGTGCAATACACGTTTCTCCGCAGCGACGGCGTGCAGGGGCCTGTCTACGCCCTGCGCTTCCTCCAGGCGGGCGCGGCGGAGGTGAACACGGAGGTCGTCGTGGCCCAGGAGGGGCAGGGCTGGGTGGCTCTGAGCATTCTGGCGCCCGTGGTCACGCAGTCGGCAGCCGCGGTCTACGAGGTCCGCCCGCCGGCGTTGCCGGTGGTCCGCGCGTCGGTGGTCGCGCAGCCGATGGTCTACGCGGGCCGCCTGCCGGCGACGATTCGCTTCCGAGGCCGCATCTTCGTAGGCCAGGCCTGCGACGTGCAGTACGCCTTCGTGCGCAGCAACGGCACGACGGGTCCCGTGCAGGCCCTGCGCTTCGCCGACCGCGGCGCCGCCGAGGTGTTCGACGAGTGGACGCTGTTCCGCAACTGCGTGGGCTGGGCGGCCATCCAGATACTCGCGCCCGTCGAGGCCGCGTCCAACCAGGCGCCCTTCGAGGTCAGGTCCGAGGGCCACCACCGCATCCAGGCGGACCTTTCGGCTGTGCCGAGCCTCTACAGCGGCCCGCTGCCGGCCCCCATCGAGCTGCGCGGCCTCATCGCAGTCAGCCGCCCCTGCGAGGTCGAATACCTCTTCATGCGCAGCGACAACACGATGACGCCGGTCCAGCGCCTGCGCTTCGACCGACCGGGCGCCCGCGGTGTGGCAATCCGCTGGGACGTGCCCTGGGAGGGCGCCGGCTGGGCAACCCTCCGCATCGTCCGACCCGTCCAGATCGAGTCGGAGCGGGCCACGTTCGAGGTCCGTTCGCCCGCGCAGCCGCACGTGCGCGCCTCGCTCGTGGCTGACCCGCCGCACCATCCCGGCCCGCTGCCCGCCACCGTGCGCTTCCGCGGCACCATCTGGGCGGGGCAGCCGGGCGACGTGACCTATGTGTTCCTGCGCAGCGACGGCTCGGCGAGCCCGCCCCAGACCCTGCACTTCCACCACCGCGGCGCGCGCGCGGTGGAGGACGCCTGGACGCTGGCGCGCGACTACGCGGGCTGGGAGATCATCCGCGTCGTGGCCCCCGTGCGCGTGGATTCGGACCGCGCGGACTTCGTGGTGAAGGCGCAGGCGCCGCCGGTGAAGATAGACGTTGGCTTGGCGGTGGAGCCGCCGGCCTACGCTGGGCCGCCGCCCGCCTTCGTCCAGTGCAAGGCCATCATCCGGGCCAGCCGCGCCTGCGACGTGCGCTACACCTTCACCCGCAGCGGCAGCCCGCCCAGCGAGCCGCGCCTCCTGCGCTTCGACCGGCCCGACGCCAAGGAAGTGGTCTTCCCCATGCGCTTCACCCACGACTTCCACGGCTGGGCCTCCGTGCAGATACTCGCACCAGTCCAGATCGAGTCGGCCCGCGTGCCGATCCGCGTGGACATCCGCGTGCCCCCGCGCATCCGCGTGAGCCTGGCCGCCGACCCCGCCGTTCACCCCGGCCCCCTGCCGGCCACAGTCCGCTTCCTCGGCACCATCGCCGTGGACCAGCCGGGCGAGGTGCGCTACACCTTCATGCGACACGACGGCACGACGGAGCGGGAGCGGGTCCTCCGCTTCGACGCCCCTGGCTCCCGCGAAGTGGCGAGCCAGGTGACGCTGGACCGGCCCGGGACGGGCTGGCAGGTGCTGCGTATCGTGGCCCCCGTCGCCCTCGACTCCGAGCGGGCGGCGTATGAGGTCAAGCCAGGCCCTCCGCCGCTGGGCATCCAGGCCACGCTGGCGGCTGAGCCGCCGGCCTACAAAGGCCCGGTGCCCGGCATCATCGTCTTCCGCGGCATCATCAAGGTGAGCCGGCCGTGCGACGTGCAGTACCGCTTCGAGCACAGCGACGGCACGCAGAGCCCGCCCCAATCGGCTCGCCTCCCGCGCCCAGGGCCGCACGCCGTGGAGGTCGCCCGCCAGTTCGTCGCCGACGCCAAGGGCTGGGCCATCCTTCGCATCCTGGCCCCCGTCGCCGCCGAATCGAACAAGGCCGACTTCACAGTAGACATTGAGAAGCCCTTGCACGTGCAGGCGAGCGTGGAGGCCGTGCCCCCGAAGTACGTCGGCCCGGCGCCCGGCACCATCCGCTTCCGAGGCGTCATCAAGGTCGGCCAGCCGTGTGATGTGGCCTATGCCTTCGCCTACGGCGATGGCACAGAGACCCCGCGGCGAACGGCGCGCCTCGACAGGCCGGGCATCCACGAGGTGGAGGACATCCGGCAGTTCAAGGCCGACACAAAGGGCTGGGCGATGCTTCGCATCTTCGCCCCAGTCGCTCTCGATTCCGAGCGGGCGGGGTATGAGGTCAACGTGGCCGCGCCCCCGCCGCCCGTGGGCATCCAGGCGGCGCTGGCCGCGGAGCCGCCGGCCTACAAAGGCCCGGGTCCCGCCAAGATCGTCTTCCGCGGCGTGATCAAGGCCAACCGGCCCTGCGACGTGCAGTACCGCTTCGAGCACAGCGACGGCACGCAGAGCGCTCCGCAGACCGTGCGCCTCGCGCGGCCTGGGCCGCACGCGGTCGAGGAGGCCCGCCAGTTCGCCGCCGACGCCAAGGGCTGGGCCATCCTTCGCATCCTGGCCCCCGTCGCCGCTGAATCGAACAGGGCCGACTTCACAGTGGACATTGAGAAGCCCTTGCACGTTCAGGCCAGCGTCCAGGCCGTGCCGCCCAAGTACGACGGCCCGGCGCCCGGCACCATCCGCTTCCGAGGCGTCATCAAGGCCGGGCAGCCGTGCGACGTGCGCTATGCCTTCGCCTATGGCGACGGGACAACCAGCCCGCCGCAAACGGTGCGCTTTGACCGGCCCGGCGTCCAGCAGGTCGAGGACGTCCGCCAGTTCGCCGCCGACGCCAAGGGCTGGGCGCAATTGCGCATCCAGGCCCCCGCCGCCGTGGACTCGGACCGCGAGCCGTTCGAGGTCAACATTCGCGAGGCGGTGAAGCTGGATGCCCGCCTCCAGGCGGTGCCGCCGAAGTACGTCGGCCCGCCCCCTGCGGCCATCCAATTCAAGGGTACGATACGGGCCAACCAGCCCTGCGACGTGCGCTACGCCTTCGTCCGCAGCGAGGGCGGCCCCACGCCCCAGCGGACGCTGCGCTTCGACCGCCCAGGGGCGCAGGACGTCGAGTTCGACCTCAAGCTGATGCGGGAAGGGGCCGGCTGGGTGATGCTCCAGGTCACTGCCCCCGTGCCCGCGGAGTCCGAGCGGGCTGCCTATGAAGTCAAGTTCCAGCGGCCCGAGGCCAAGGTGACGGCTGAGCTGACGCTCGACCCGCCGGCCTACGCTGGGCCGCCCCCTGCCACCATCGAGTGCAAGGGCGTGATCCGGGCCGACCAGCCGTGCGCCGTCCAATACGTCTTCTTGCGGGATGGCGCGCCCGCGGCGCCGCCCAGAACCCTTCGCTTCGACGCCCCCGGGGCACAGGAGGTCAGGCTCCCCCTGCGCTTCGCCCAGGACTACAAGGGCACTGTCCAGCTCCGCGTGCTCGCTCCGGCGGCCGAATCGCCCCAGGTGCCCCTCACGGTAGACATCCGGGAGAGGCCGAAGGAGAAGGAAAAGGAGAAGGAACCACCTAAGGCAAAGGAGCCGCCGAAGGTGAAGGAGCCGCCGGCGGCTGTCCAGATTCAGGCCACCATCGCAGTCGAGTCCGACAGGCCCCCCGGCGGCAAGGGGTTTCCGGGGGTTGTGCGGTTCAAGGGCACCATCCGCGCCTCGGGGCCGTGCGAGGTCAAATACGTCTTCCTCCACAGCGACAACTCGACGAGTCCCGAGCGCACCATCCGCTTCACTGCTGCTGGCGAGCAGGCCGTCACCGACCTGTGGCGCGCAGGCCCCGGCGCCTCCGGCTGGGCGCTCCTACGCATCCTGGAGCCGGTCAAGGTTGATTCCGACAGGGCGCCCTTCGACCTCAAGCGGCCGGGGCGATAGTAGCCGCCGCTAGCGCACCCACACTCCGCCGGGGGCAGGCGCCGCCGCCTGCCCCCGCCGTTTTGCGGGCGGACGGATCCCGCGGTATACTCCCAATGGGGTGTAGCGACAGGCCGTTCCTGTTGCGCAAAGCCAAGACTGGCTGAAGCCAGGACTCCAAACGGAGGGAGAACCCGCTTGGAGTCCTGCCTTCAGGCAGTCTTGTCCAAACGGAGGGAGGACCCGTTTGGAGTCCTGCCTTCAGGCAGTCTTGTCGGCGCCGGGGGGCTTCTCACAGCAGAGACGAAGTAGTTTCTGTTGCGGAGTAGCACTTCAGCCGAATGAAGTGGAAGTTTGGAGTGCGGCCTTCAGGCCGTATCCTGCGCCCCAGGTACGGGCTAAAGCCCGCACTCCGAACCCGGCGCACCATCTGAGGGTGACGGTTGGCTCTCCACTTCATTCGGCTGAAGTGTTACGTTGCGGAGAGCCGTAGCGACACGCGGCTCGCGTGTCGGCCCTCGGCAGAAGACGACAGACGAGCCGTCTGTCGCTACGACTCGAGCCGCCGCGCGCGGCAATGGGCTTCCCGCGACGGAAACGAAGTAGGAGATGCGCATGGCCACGATATGCGTGTTCGAGGACGAACGCTGGGCCGACCTGTTGCCCCTCGTCTACTGCCGGCCCGCCTATGAGCTACGCTGCGGCATCACGAGCCTCCTCGGCAAGATCGAGCGGGCCTATCCCGGCCACAAGCTCGCCCTCTTCTGCCGCGACTACCTGGCCGACACGCTCCACCAGCGCACGCCCCTGCCCGTGAACGAGCTGCCGCCCGACCAGGACGTGTTGTTCCTCAACGGCCGCCTCCTCATCGGCGAGGCCATCCCCCTCGACGGCCAGGAGGAGCTGGGCCTGTGCGATGGCTCGCTCGCCTACGCCCGCCTCCGGGCGAAGAACGCCGCGGCACTCACGCCCAGGCACTTCCTCGGCGGCTCCGTCGCCAAGGCCCTCCCCCACACGATGCGGCACGTGGACGTGAAGGCCACGCTGCTGCGCTACTACTGGGAGATCGTGAACCACAACGAGGCCGAGCTGCGCCGCGACTTCGCCGCCATCGCCGCCTCAGGCGAAATCCGAGGCAAGGTCCACCAGGGCAGCTACATCCTGGGCAAGGAAAACGTCTTCATCGGCGAGGGCGCCGTGGTCAAGCCCTGCTGCGTGATTGACGCCGAGGACGGCCCCGTCTACATCGCCGAGGGGGTGAAGGTGATGCCCAACACCTGCATCCAAGGCCCCGCCTACATCGGCCCGAACTCGACCATCCAGATGGCGGCCCGCCTGCGCGAGGGCACGAACATCGGCGAGGTGTGCAAGGTCGGCGGCGAAGTCGAGAACGCCATCATCCACAGCTTCTCGAACAAGCAGCACGACGGCTTCCTGGGCCATGCTTACATCGGGCAGTGGGTGAACCTGGCGGCGGACACGATCAACAGCGACCTGAAGAACACCTACGGCACGGTGCGGGTGCAGCTCCCGCACAAGCTGGTCGAGACCGGCTCGATGTTCGTCGGCCTGGCGATGGGCGACCACTCGAAGTCGGCCATCGCCTCCACCTTCCTCACAGGCTCCGTCGTCGGCTTCTGCTGCAATGTGCTCACCTCGCGCTTCCCGCCGAAGCTCGTCCCCTCCTTCTCCTGGCTCACCGATTCGGGCTGCTCGCCCTACTCGCCCACGCTCGCCGTCGAGGTGGCCCGCCGCGTCCTCGCCCGCCGCAAGAAACAGGTCACTGAGGCCGACGCCGCCCTCATCCACAGACTCTACGACCTCACCCAATCCGAGCGCGACACGCTGGGCATGGAGCAGTAACAGTAGCCGCAACCGTCCCGGTTGCGGTCGGCAAGCCGGGCGCCCGTTGCCGGCAA
>VGYV01000333.1 GCA_016872855.1 Planctomycetota bacterium | reverse complement strand
GGCCACAAATCACGTAGCGCGCGTTCGGAGTGCGGGCTTCAGCCCGTACGCCCAGATACGGCCTGAAGGCCGCACTCCAAACGGGACTCTCCCTTCGGGCACCGTGCCTGAGGTGCTACATGATTTGCGGCCAGAGTAGTAAGAACGTCAGAACGTCCGCACACCCTAAATAGCCTTCAGCGATTCGGCTCATTGGGGTAAGGACTGCCTGAAGGCAGGACTCCAAACGAGCCGCTCTCTTGGTTCGGAGTCCTGCCTTTAGGCAGTCTTGTCCCCTCTGAAGGCGCCGCCGAATCGCTGAAAGCTGTTTATTGGCAAGACGAGGGAGACGGCCCTGATGCTCCGACACGCTGTAGGATGTTGGAGCATCGTGCTGGTGTCATGTCGTAACTTGCAGTCTCGGAAACCCGGAGTTTCCGAGCGAGAGCGTTGACTCATCTCATGGGACTCACTACAATGCCCTCACAAGGAGTTGGAGGTCCGTGCGATGTCGGTCCGCGTCGCGGTTCTGCCCTGGTTCGTGGTCCTGTGTGCGGCGCTGTCGCTTCACGCGCAGGCAGGGGAGATTGCGTACTGCGAGAGGTTCGATGCGGCGGTCGAGGCGGCGGGGAAGGGCCGCCAGCTTGTGATGGTGGTGGTCGTGGCCGACAAGCCGGAGAAGGAGGAGAAGGACCTGTGCAAGGTGTTCCGGGAGGAGTCGCTGCCCGACGAGGCGGTTGCGAAGGTCATCCGCCGCCACTTCGTCCCCTACCTCCTCGACGCCACCGCGGTGAACCAGGGGAAGCAGGCGATGCCGCCGGCGTTGCGGCCGTGCTTCAAGGCGGGGGCGGAGATCGCCGTGCCGATGGCGATCTTCCTCGACCCGCAGGGGAAAGAGGTCCACCGCATCGTCGGCTATGCGCCGGCGCAGACCTACGCGGGGCTGCTCAAGAGGCCCGCCGAGCTAGCGCTCGCCCTCTACCCCGAGAAGGACCGCCGCGATGCCCAGCGGGCCTTCGAGCGCGGGAAGCAGGCACTCGAGGAGAAGGACTACGTGGCCGCAGCCGAGGCGCTCAAGGAGGTGCTTGCCGCCGGCATCCCGGCCGACGACACGGAGGCGGCGCAGCGCCTCATCGAGGAGATTGGGGCGAAGGCCGCCGAGGCCCTCCAGACCGCCTCGGACCTCGAGGGCCAGGAGAAGCTCGGCTCGGCCATCCGGGCCTACCGCGAGTGCGCCCGAGGCTTCAAGGGCACCGAGGCAGGGGCCAAGGCCGCGGCACGCCTGATCGAACTCCGCAAGGACCCTGCCATCCGCAAGCGCCTGAGCGACTACATGGGCGCCCAGCTCCTCGCCGGAGCCAAAGAGGACCTGAGGCTGGAGAAGGTCGGCCTAGCCGTGGGGACGCTGGACGCCATTCTGAAGCGCTACCCGGACGCGGCTGCGGCGGCCGAGGCCAGGAAGCTGCGGGAGCGGATAGACGCCGACCCCGTGATGGCGAGGCGCCTGCGCGACGACACCGCGCGCGAGGAGGCCGAGCGCCTGCTGCGCCTGGGCGACAGCTTCCGCCGCAACAAGATGCAGGCGAAGGCCATTGCCGAGTACGAGAGGGTGCTGGCGAAGTTCCCCGACACCACCTTCGCCGAGACAGCCAAGGCCCGCATCGCGGAGGCGAGGAAAGAGGGGGGGGAGTAGCTGTGGCCGCTCGGCACCATCGGGCGCGGCGGCCAGAAGGCGGGAATGTTGAATGCTGAACGCCGAATGACGAATGTCGAACTGGCGGGAACACGTTCGTCTGTGTGTTCCATTCATCATTCGATATTCAGCATTCGGCATTCGATATTCCACTAGCGACCAGCGCGCCACGCGCGCACGAGTCTCGGCAAAGGCTCCATGGACCCCCATTCCCTCGACGTCCTCGAGTACGCCAAGGTCAAGGCCATGCTGGCCGGCTACGCCGCCTGCTCGCTGGGCAAGGCCGCGGTCCAGGCCCTGGGGCCGATGACGGACCCTGCGGCGGTGTGCGCCGCGGTGGCCGAGACGACCGAGCTGCGCGAGCTGCTGCGCCGCCGAGGCCGCCTGCCTATGGCAGGCATGACCGACGTGCGTCCCGCGGTTCGGGGCACTGGCGAGTCGGAGAAGCCAATCGAGCCGCCGGCCTTTCTCGACATCCGCAGCACGCTCCTGGCCGCCAAGCACTTCAAGGAGTTGTTCGCCGAGGAGGCCCGCGAGTTCCCGCACCTGGGCGCGTTCGGCGAGGGGCTGGACGACTTCGAGCCGCTGTGCGAACGCATCCATGCCGCCGTGGGCAAGGACGGCACCGTGCGCGACGACGCCAGCCCCCAGCTCGCAGTCATCCGCTCGCGCCTGGGCGCCGCCCTCACGCGGATGCACGACAAGGCATACGCCCTCGCGGCCTCCCCCGCGATTCGCCCGCTTCTCCAGTCCGAGAACGTCACGCTTCGCCACGGCCGCTACGTGCTGGCCATCAAGGCCGAGCTGAAGCACGAGCTGGACGGCATCATCCTGGACCGCTCGCAGACGGGCGCGACGGTGTACATCGAGCCGCGCGAGCTGGTGCTGCTGGCCAACGAGGTGGACGATCTGCGATTCGAGGAACGGCGCGAGGTCGAGCGGATTCTCTGGGAGCTGACGCTCGCGGTGCGGGAGCAGCGCGACGCCGTCCTGCGGACGCTCGACACGCTGGCGCGAATTGACTGCACGTACGCCAAAGTGCGCTTCGGCCTCGACTACCAGATGGCGCCGCCCGAGATAAACGAGCAGGGGCACCTCGACGTCCGCCGCGCACGCCACCCCCTCCTCGTCCGCACCATCGAGCGAGGCGCACAGGCTGGAAGCCTGTGCCACCAGGCTGTCGTGCCGATTGACTATCGCCTGGGGGAGGACTTCGACCTGCTGGTAGTCACCGGGCCGAACACGGGCGGGAAGACGGTCGCGCTCAAGACCATTGGCCTGCTCTCGCTCATGGCCCAGAGCGGCATGCACGTGCCCGCCGAGCCGGGCTCGCGCTTCCCGCTCTACGAGGACGTGTTGGCCGACATCGGGGACGAGCAGAGCATCGAGCAGAGCCTGAGCACGTTTTCGAGCCACGTGACCAACCTCGTGCGCATCCTGGGCGCCGCCCACCGCCGCACGCTCGTGCTCCTCGACGAGTTGGGCGCAGGCACCGATCCCGCCGAGGGCGCGGCCCTGGGCACGGCCGTGCTCGACTTCCTGGCCGAGCGCTCGGCGAAGACCGTGGTCACCACCCACATCGGCGACCTGAAGGCATATGCCTACCGCCACGCCCGCGCGCTCAACGCCGCCTGCGAGTTCGACCAGGAGACCCTTCGACCCACGTATCGGCTGCTCCTCGGCCAGCCGGGGAACTCGAATGCCGTGGCCATCGCGGAGCGGCTGGGCCTGCCCAGAGCCATCACCCAGCGCGCGAAGGACGCCCTGGGGCGCACCCGCGGGCGCGACACCGAGCTCATCGCCGAGTTGGAGCAATCGCGCAAGGCCATCGAGGACGACCGCGAGGCGGCCCGCGCGCTGCGTCAGGAGGCGGAGGCCCTGCGCGCGAAGGTGGACGCGGCGCTCAAGGCGGCCGAGGCCACGGCGCGCGTGAGCCGCCGCGAGGCCGAGCAGGAGGTGGACGAGCAGGTGCGCCGCGTGCGCGCCCGCCTGGCCGAGGCCCTCCGCCCGCTTCAGAACGCCCCCGCCCCGTTCGCCGACCGGGCGCGCGAGGCCGCGGCGGCGCTCGACGCGGAGTTCCAGCGCACCCCCCTCGCCGCCAGGCGCCTGGCCTTCGCCCGCAGCCTGCACAGGGACGACTTCGTCCACGTCATCTCGCTGGGCGCCAGTTGCCGCGTGAGGTCGGTCAACCGCACCAAGGAGCGGCTGGAGGTCGTCTTCGGCCACAGCCTGGTCGAGGTGGGGTTCGACGACGTGACGTGGACGGAACCCGAGGCCGATGGCTGAGGCTATCCGCCCGGGTGCAGTAACGGATTTGTGCGGCCGGGCACACCTTATTGAACCGAGCGGTTCTGCGGTCGGTTCAATAAGGGTTCCCTCTGCCCGCGCACTGGCCGGCGCCGCCGGGGAGAAACCAAACCCAGGCAGACTGGGTTTGGTTTCTAGTGTGCCCAGCCGCACAAATCCGTTACTGCACCCTATCCCCCCAGCATCTGGCGAAGCACCTGGGGCACCTGGAACACGCAGAAGTAGCCGAAGGCAAGGAAGGCGGCGAGCAGGATGGCTGCGTGATACCAGCGGGGGCGCAGGAGGGCCGCCGCCTCCGCCGAGAGCAGCCGCCTCTGCGCGAAGAACAGCCCATACCCCACCGCCAGTGCCTGGAGCGGCACCAGCAACAGGCCGTCGCACACGGCGCCCAGCTTGATGAGGAACAGGGGATTCGTGCCGAAGAGGGCGCAGATCGCGAGGTTCGTGACCAGGAAGAGGCAGAGGAAGAGGCGGAACTGCTTGGTCGGCTGGACGCGGGCGAAGCGGGGCGAGAGGTTGCGCACGCAATCGGCCAGAAGGCGGGGCCAGCCCGCGAGCTGCCCGAGCTGCGTGCTCACCATCGCCGCGGCTCCCGCCACGAGGAACAGCACGGCCCCAAGCTGCCCCCACCTGGTGGAGAAGACCCGCGACAGCTCGGTGGCCACCTCTGCGGCCTTGGGCACGAGCTGCTGCGGCCTCAAGATGCCAGCTCCCGCCAGGAAGAACGCCGCCGTCACAGTCACGCCGACGGCGAAGGCGAACGTGGCGTCCCACGCCACCACGCGGCACCAGGAGCGCACGTCGCGCGCCTCGTCGGCGGTCAGGCGGGCCAGGCGTGCCTCGTCGGCCCGCATGCCCCACGAGCGCTCGCGCGTCATCCCGTATCCAGCGCCCATCACCCAGTAGGTGTACCACACCTGGCTGGCGAAGCCCCCGGCCGACCAGCCGATGAGCGGCAGCATCTCACCCCAGGCCGTGCCCACCGTGGGGTCGCCCTGGCGCACCCACGCCGGCACCTCTGGCACGCCGAACCCGAAGGCCGACACGAGCAAGTCGCGGAAGGAGGGCAGGGCGTGGGCCGCGATGTAGAGCGCGCCGACGACGATGGCGAGCACCATCAGGCCCATCAGGCTCTTGAGAATCCTGAAACGCCCGCTCCACGCAACGGTGAAGGAGAAGCACGTGACCACCGTGCCCCAGATGGCCGTCGAGTGCGCGCCCAGCGGCACCAGGCTGCCGAGGAACGTGGCCGCCGCCACGGCCAGCGCGCCCACCGCGCAAATGCCCGACGTCACCTGGCCGATGAGCACCACCCACACCAGCCAGTTGCGCGGCCCCGGCACGCGGCTGAAGCAGTCCACCATCCCCTCCCCCGTCACCACCGTGTACCGCGCGCCGCACATGCCGATCCAGTATTTCAAGAAGATGCCGACCACGATGGCCCAGAGCACGGTGGGCCCGAGTAGCGAGCCGGTGCGGGTGGCGATGATCACCTCGCCCGAGCCAATGTACTCGCCACACCAGATGAGTGACGGCCCCAGGGCCAGCAACAACGCCCAAGTTGTGACCGGCGCTTTCTTCGGCGTGTCCACATCAACTGCCCTTCACTTGGGGTCAGAAGAGCGGCTCGGCCGCCGAGCCGGTGGAGGGGGGCGGCAGGGAGAGCGCGGCGAAAGCCAGCAGGAAGATTGCGACGATGAGAAGGAGCACGAGGGTGTAGAGCGCGCCAAGGATGATGCCCGTGACGGCCATGCCCCGCCCGGCCTTCGCCGTGCGGTCGCGCAGCGCCGCAATGCCGATGACCACCGCGGCCGGGGCCGACATGCACATGAACAAGGGGCTGACCAGCGCGAGGACGAAGGAGACGATGGCGAGGGGAGAGGTCCGGGGGCCTGGCCTGGCCTGCGCCGCCAGCTCGGGGTCCAGGTACTCCTGGCAGTGGGGGCACTTGCGCGCGGTGGGGCGAATCGCTTCGCAGCAGAACGGACAGGCCGTCCGCTCGGGGGGAACGGGGGGGCTGGCTGGCTCATCCATCGGCACCCAATCGCCTCGGCTTGGAAGGATCGGTCGCGTCGGCAGCGGGGAACATTGTAGCGGCAGAGGGCGCGGAACGCAACCCGGCTCCAACCGTTGCATCCTGGCGGGTCTGTGCTATAATCTAGGCGGGGGGTTCGGACGCTGAGGAGGGGCGAGGAGGCTGCTGGTGGTTCGGCTGGTCGTGACCGCAGGGGCGGAGAGCCGTGTGGTCGAGTCGTCGGACCGTGTGGTGACGATCGGCCGGGGCCACGAGAACGCCCTGCAAATCCACGACGAGGCAGGCTCGCGCAAGCATTGCGCCATCGAGCAACTCGCCGACGGCTCGTTCAAGGTGTCGGATCTGGCGAGCCGGAACGGCACGCGCTTGAACGGCGAGGCGGTCCGGGAGAAGGCCATCAAGGTGGGCGACGTGATCCTGATTGGCACGACGAAGATCGTCGTGGAGGCCCTGACCACGGAGGCGGCGCCCGCAGGCGGCGCGCCGCAGGCCATGCCCGCGGCGCAGCCTGAGGGAGCCAAGCCCAGCCTGCGCCTCGTCTTCACCGCCGGCCCGAACAAGGGCCAGATTCACCTGGTGACTGAGCGGGTGACGAGCATCGGGCGCCGGCGGCGCGACAACGACATCGCGCTTTTCGACACCGGCATCTCGAACCGCCACGCCGAAATCCGCCTCGGGCCCGAAGGCTTCGTCCTCGCGGACGTCGGGAGCAAGAACGGCACGTTCCTCAACGGCCACCGCGTCCAGCACAGCCCCATCAAGCCGGGCGACCAGGTCCAAATCGGCCACAGCACCATCGAGGTCCAGGCCGCCGACGCCACCACGGCGCCCACCACCCACATCGTCAGCCCGCCCTGGGAGGAACTGGCCCCCCACGCGACGCGGGAGCCGGCCCCCGAGCCGAAGTCCACGGCCGAAGTGTCGCCCCTCGCGCCCCCGGCCCCCGTGCCCTCCCGCGGGCGCGTGCTCCTCCTCATCGGCGCCATCACCATCGCCGCCTGCATCTTCGCCGGCATCCACATCATGCGCGCCATCCGCTCCACCAAGCCCAAGCCGCCGCCCGAGGAGAACAAGCAGCCCGACGGCGAGAAGTCCCCCGACAAGGGCAAGGCCCAACTCCCACCGCAGCCCACGACCGGGACCCGGGTCGCCACCTCGACTGCGGCGGCCCCCAGGAAGGGTGGCACTCCGAAGGAGGACGAGCGGAAGGCCGAGCTGGATGCCGCGCTCGACCTCGTGCGGCGGGCCGACCTCACGGGCGAGGCCGCCGACTTCGATGCCGCGCAGAAGGCCCTGGAAGCCCTCCGCGCCGCCCTCAAGGGCACGGCCCTCGAGGCCGACGCGGCGAAGGCCCTGGCCGGCCTGCCCGCCGCGCGCCAGGCCGCCGCCGAGCGACGCCGCGACGCCGCGGCCGCCGCGCTCCTCGCCGCCGCCAAGCGCTGCCGCGACAGCCGCGAGCCCCACCTCGCCGCACTCCACTGCCGCGAACTCCTCGGTCGCTTCCCGGACAGCCCGGCCGCCGCCGAGGCCAAGGCCCTCCTCAACACCCTCGACGCCCCGGCGGCCCTGCCCAAAGAGAAATAGCGTCATGCTCAAGGTCAAAGCCATTCTGTTCGACCTCGACGACACGCTGTTCGACTGCTACGGCCTCCTTGTCGAGGCCGCCCGCCGCCGGGCAGCCAAGGCCATGGTCGAGGCCGGGCTGCCCTGCACCGAGGACGAGGCCTACGAGACCCAGCTCAAGCTCCTCGAACAGCACGGCCCCCGCTTCGACGTGTTCGACGCCATGGCCCAGATGCACGGGATGCCGCCCAGCCTCGCCCACGTGGCTCTCGCCGCCTACAACAGCGAGGAGGTCGGCGACATCCAGCCCTTCCCCGACGTGCCGGAGACCCTCGCCGAACTGCGCTCGCAGGGCTATAAGCTCCTCCTCCTCACCAGCGGCGTCTACGCCCGCCAGCAGAAGAAGATCGAGACCCTCCGCCTCGCCCCCTTCTTCGACGACATCCTGATCAACGACGCCGAGACCGGCGAGCACCGCGACGACTGCTTCCAGGACCTCCTTACCCGCCACCACCTCAAGCCCGACGAGGTCGTGTGCGTCGGCGACCGCATCCAGTCCGAAATCAAGTCCGCCAACAGCCTCGGCATGATCACCGTCCAGATGCTTCACGGCCGCTTCAAGGACCTCGTGCCCAAGACCGAGCTGGAGGAGCCCGACTACAAGATCAACCGCATCAGCGAACTCCACTACATCCTCCGCGTCGTCAACCGCCGCAACAAGGGCGCCGAGCCCCGCGTCGTCGCCGTCGGCGGCGGCACAGGCCTCCCCGTCGTCCTCCAGGGACTCAAGGACCTCACGTCCAACCTCACCGCCATCGTCACCGTCACCGACACCGGGCGCTCGAGCGGCCGCATCCGCAGCGACTTCCGCGTCCTGCCCCCCGGCGACATGCGCAACTGCCTGGTGGCCCTGTCCGACTCCAGCCAGCTCCTCAACGACCTGTTCCAGTACCGCTTCGCCGAGGGCTCGCTCGAGGGGATGAGCTTCGGCAACCTCTTCATCGCCGCCATGGCCAAGATCACCGGCTCCTTCGAGAGCGCCGTCCGCGAAACCAGCCGCATCCTCGCCATCAGAGGCAAAGTCCTCCCCTCCACCTACGACGACGTGCACCTGTGCGCGAAGCTGGCCGACGGCTCACTCGTCGAGGGCGAGGTCGCCGTCCGCCGCCCCGGCAAGGCCCCCATCGCCGACGTCTTCCTCACCCCGGCGGACGTGAAGGCCAACGAAGAGGCGATCAACGAAATCCTGCGCGCCGACCTCATCGTCATCGGCCCAGGCTCCCTCTACACCAGCGTCATCTCCAACCTCCTCGTCCCCGCCATCCCCGAGGCCATTCGTGCCTCGAAGGCCCGCAAGGTCTACGTCTGCAACATCGTCACCCAGGCCGGCCAAACCGACGGCTACACCTGCGCCCACCACATCCAGGCCATCGAGCGCTACCTCGGCGAACGCGTCCTCAGCGCCGTCCTCGTCAACTCCAACGTCCCGCCCCCCGCCATCCTCGAACGCTACCGCGGCGAGGCCGCCGAGCTCGTCCGCATTGACGACCAGCTCGGCACCCACCGCGTCCAGGTCATCCTCGACGACCTCGTCGAGAACCTCGACCACCGCCGCATCCTGTGGGAGAAGCAGGACCTGTTGCGCCACGACCCCGAGAAGCTCGCCGAGCTGATCTGGAACCTGCTGTGACCCCCCGAATGGCCCGCATTTCTCACCAGCATCCGGCGAGAAACGCGGGCCAAATAGTTTCTGTTGCGGAAAGCCAAGACTGCCTGAAGGCAGGACTCCAAACAAGGAACGAACGCGTTCGGAGTCCTGGCTTCAGCCAGTCTTTGGCTTCCGAGCACGGCCCGA
>VGYV01000332.1 GCA_016872855.1 Planctomycetota bacterium | reverse complement strand
TCAAGTGCCTACGAATTCCGACTCACGACGTGTTTCGTCGGCTTCCGCCGTGCACGGAGCCGCAGTGTCCTGCGTCGCCGGGCGCGCAAGTTGTTGTGCATTTTGTGTAACACGTCAGCCTGATGAAGTGCCCGCCCATCGGCGACGGTTCTGGCGGCCCCACGGCAGCCAGCTCAAGGTGAGTCGCGCCGGTGGGGCGGCGCACGGAGGATGCAGAGCTCGAGGAGGCGGCCAATGGGCAGGTCAGAACGTCTGCGCGTCGGCGTGATCGGGCTAGGCTGGCAAGGGGGAGGCCACATCGAGAACTTCAGGGCCAACCCGCGAGCTGAGGTCGCTGCGATCTGCGACATCAACGAGGAACTGCTCGCCAAGCGGGCGAGGGAGCTGTGTGGACCGCGCACGTTCACAGACTACCGGGAGCTGCTGGCCTGCGAGGACGTTGATGCGGTCGCGATCGTGCTGCCCGACCACCTGCACCGGGAGCCCGCGGTGGCCGCGTGTCGGGCCGGCAAACACGTCCTGCTCGAGAAGCCAATGGCCTTGAGCGTGGAGGACGCGGAGGCCATCGCGGCGGCGGCCAGGGAAGCCAAAGGCTGCTTCATGGTCAACCTCTCGAACCGCTGGATGCACACCTTTGCGAAGGGGAAGGAACTCATCGACTCGGGCGCCGTCGGCGAGGTGCGGTACGTATTCGCCCGCATGTCCAACCGCATCGAGGTGCCGACCGAGCGGCTGCGCTGGCTCGAAAAGAGCCATCTTGCGCACTGGATCGGGGTTCACCGGCTGGACATTGCGCGGTGGTGGATTGGCCGCGAGGCGGTCAGGGTGCGGGCGGTGCAGCGCAGGGGAGTGCTGGCGGCGAAGGGGTTCGACGCGGCGGACTTCTACCAGGCGACCATCGAGTTCGATGGCGGCGCAGTGATGTGCCTGGAGGGCAGTTGGATCCTGCCGCCGTCGTTTCCGACCGCGGTTGACTCGAGGTTCTACGCCCTGTGCAGCAACGGTGTGATTGATGTGGACCGCCTGCGCAGCGAGCTGCTTGTGGCTGGCAGCGAGAGGTTCGACATGGCGACCCCGGCCGCGGGCATGGTGCTGGACCAGCAGAGCGGGTTCACCTATGCGGCTGTGTGTCACTTCGTCGAGTGCGCGCTCGCCGGCAAGCGGCCGCTAACGCCGGCTGAGGATGGCCTGGCCCTCACGCGGGTGCTGTGTGCCATCGTGCGGTCGTGCCAGGCGGATGGCGAGGTGGTCCGGGTGTAGCGCCGAGGCGCTTCGGGCGGATGAGCCTCAAGAGGCCGCCAAGGACAAAAGGAGCCGCGAGCAGGAGGACGCCCACTGCGAGCACGAGGATGTCATGCCACGGGATATCGAGCACCCTGCACCTCCATCCGGCGCCGCGCGGGCTCAGAAGTCCTCCCTGAGACTTCTTGCCGCCATCCCCGGCGGCCTCCCTCACGCTCCCGGATGTGGGGCGAGGTCGCGGGCAAGCTCCGACGGGGTCAGTGTGGCCGTGAGGCGCCGGAGGTGGGGCGACGCGAGGAGAGCGCGGGTGGTTGGGTGCGCGGCGAGTGACTTGATGGCGGTGAGGCGCCCCTCGGCGACGCGGACGACGAGGTCGAGGTAGGCCTGGTCGTTGAGGGCGGCCTGGACCTCGGGGAGGCCGGCGAGGGTGGTGAGGCCGTGCTTCTCGGCGAGGCGCCTGAGCCTGTCGGGCGGGGCATTGAGGATGGTCACGAGTGCGCGGAGTTCGCGGGCATAGGCGCCAAGGCGGGGGACATGGTCAAGGACGCCGAAGGTGGCAACGTCGGCGGCCGCGGCGCAGGCCCGGCCCAGGCGGCCTACCCAGGCTGGGGTGGCCGCAGGGGCCTCCGGGGTGCTCTGCCTGAGGGAGGCGAGCGAATAGGCAAAGGACACGGTGCTGCCAAGGAGCGCCAGGCTCAGCGAGAGGATGGAGGCGGCGAGGAGGCCGAGGGCCGCGCCCAGGAGCCTGTTGAGTGCGCGCAGCGAGGAGCGGAAGCGGCCATAGGGGGGCGAATCCCCAGCACGGGGGGCCGCGCGGCGCCTCGCCGAGCGAATCGCCCAGAAGCAGAGGATGAGCGTGGCCACGGCGGCAAGGAGCGCCACGGTCGCAAGCAGGACGAAGTAGGTGATGGCCACCCAGGCCAGCCAGAGGCCCAACACGAGAACGGCGCCCGCGGCAACGAACGGGAGCCATCCCAGGAGTGTGCCCGCGGCGCCGCGGCGATAGCCGCGCCAAGCCATCCAGGCGGTGAAGAGCACCACGAGCGTGACGGCAAGGGCGGTCACTGTTTGATGTCCTCGACGTGGAGCCAGGAGTGTGTGACGACGCGGCCGTCGCGGGCGGTGGTGGTGGAGCTGTAGCTGCGGAGGGCGCCCAGGGCGCGCCACAAGGCGTCGAGGTGCATCCGCACCTCGAGCATCTGCTGCCTGTCCTCGGGGTGCAAGGGCCTCTCGGCTGCGGCGAGGGCGAAGAGGGCGTCGCTGAGGCGCCTCAGGTAGTCCCAGGCGCGGAGCAGGTCGGCCCCGCTGACGGCGCCGGCCGGCTTCTGTGGCGCGGTGACGGAGGAAGCGGGGAGCGGCACGGGGCTGGCCATTTCGCGGGCGAGGTTGGAGGAGGAGGCGAGGACAAGCAGGCGGCCCTTCAGCAGGGCGCAGGGGAAGACGTCCTGGCCCAAGTTCCACGGGAGTGGGTAGAAGACCTGCTTGCCGGCCGGCGTGTCGGCCACGACTGGTCGGGGCAGGTCGAACGTGGGCGGAATGAGCTTGGGGTACGCCTTGCGGG
Source organism: Planctomycetota bacterium (assembly GCA_016872855.1). GTDB lineage: Bacteria > Planctomycetota > PUPC01 > DSUN01 > DSUN01 > DSUN01. Next base: position 6,679 of record VGYV01000332.1, on the reverse strand, counting down.
CGTCGTCAATGAGCTTGCGGATGGCGGCGGCGTAGCGCTCGATGCCTCGTGTGAACTTGTCTGCATCGGCTAGCTCGATGGCAAGGCCAAGCCGGGGCAGGGGGATGGGCTTCGGCGGTCTCGCGCCCTCGGCGGGCGGGACGAGGACGCCGTTGCCGTCGAGGACCAGGAGATGCTGCGCGCCATCGAAGGCGGGGACCAGGCAGGTGCGGTTCGTCTCGTCAATCTCGGCCAGGAAGGGGAGGGCGAAGCCCATGATCGTGTCGTAGTGCCTCCTGGTCTCGCGGTCCATCGCGGGGACGGCGTAGTCTCGGAAGTAGCCGAAGAGGACCTTGATCCACTTGACGGCCTTGTCGTAGGAGCCTGGTGGGGACTTTGCGGCGCGGCTGGCGGCGAAGAGGATGGGCTGTCTGGCGCGGTGGGCGAGGATGGTGAGGGGCTGCGAGCAGTTGAGGCCGCCGGCGGGCGGCCCGCCGAAGGAGAGGCTCTCGATGCCTTTGTTGCGGAAGGAGCAGGCGACCGCGGCGCTGGGGACGGGGAACTTGATGTCCTTGATGAGGAGTTCGGCGTCCTTCAGGATCCGCTCTTTCAGACCTTTCGTCCCCGGGCGCTCTGGGATGACCGCGGCGATGTTGCGGGCGAAGCGGCGAGTGCCGTCGGCGTTCGGCGAGAAGGCCCCGGCCAGCTGCGCCGACGTGTAGCTGAGCGAGTCGAGGCCAGGCTTGTAGCTGGCCCGGAGCGGGGCGAACTCGGGGGCCTCGGCGAGCGAGGCGCCCTTGCCCCAGCCTTCGAGGAGGTCGGTCCCCTTGCCGATGGAGACGAGGAGGTAGTCGCCTGCGACGCCGACTGCGAGCTTGAGGCGGAGGCCCGTCAGCCAGGCCACGAAGCGGTTGGCCTTCTCGCGCGGGACGCCCGCGCGGGCGAGGTCGCGCGGGAGCGAGCGGATAGTGAGGCCGAACAGCGTCTCGCCGTGGAGCTCGAAGACATGGTAGCTCGTCCCGCGGATGGTCTGGGGACGGAAGGTGCCGAAGGGGGTGGGGCCGATCTGCGGGACCCAGGCGTCGAGGAAGCGGCGGGCGGCATCGGGCTTGGTGAGCTTGAAGCCGAGCAGCACCGAGGGCACGTGGAGCCGCTTCTCGTTGGCTAGCACGACGTCAACCAGCTCGATGGCGGTCTGGTCGCGCTGTTCGCGGGCAGGGCGGGGCCGACGGAGGCCATCGGGGCCTTCAAGGCGCTCGGTGGCCTCGCGCAAGGCCTCGCGCATCGCGTCCCCCGCGCGGAGGGCGTTCTTCACGCCCGCGAACTGCACGGTGTTGAGCAGCTCACCCATTGCCTGGAGGAAGCCCGGCAGGTCGCTCCCGGCGCAAGCGAAGACCTCGGAGGAGACGGCATCCTCGAGGACCGGGAGGCCCTCGACGAGAACGGGCTCGGACTGCACCGCGCCCATGAAACTCCTGTAGCCCGGGTGCCGCTGCACCTGGCGCCAGGCATCCTGCACGGCGGGGAGAGCGACAAGGCTCTGGACGGCATTGCTGCGCCAGACCTTCTTCCAGGTGTCGGCGAGGTGGAGGTGGGACGTGTACGCCGACACGCCTTGAGGCACCCAGGCCGCTGCCCCGAAGTCCCTCCGCATCTCGCGTGAGAGAACGACAGCGGGCCGGCGGCCCGCGAGGAGGAGCAGCGCGCCGCCGGCAAGCGCCAGCACGATGACCAGGGTGGCCGCAATGGCCACCACCGAGAAGCTCGACGGCGCTCGCGGCTTGGTGGAGGGAGAAGACAGGCTCTTCTGCTGCTCGGCCATCGTGGCCTCCCTTCTTCGGCGAGGGTTGGGGCATCGCGCGCCCGCGACCGGCGCGGCGCGCCGACACCTCGCATTCTACTCCCGGGCACCGGAATGTCAAGGACCCATGCCAAAGCGGGCCCAGCCACGCCCGCGATGACCGGTCAGGCCATCTCGATGCGCGTGGTGACGATCTGGCGGGGCTTGGCCTCGACGGTGAGGGCGGCACCGGAGATGCGAAGCTTCGCGTCCCCGGTGGGGTCCTCATTGAGTGCGACTAGCGCCGCGGCCTTGACGGGCCGCCAGAGGGTGAGGGTCTCGCGCCGCGCCTCATCCGTGGGGTTCCACAGGCGGATGACGAGGGCGGAGCCCGATTCTGAGGGCTTGATGGCCGAGACGACCAGGCTTCCGGTCGTCTGCTCCACATAGGACCGGACAGGGGCGGCGCCGGTCATGGGGGGATAGCCGGAGGACTGGCGGCCGGTCTGCCGCGTGATGAGGCCGGCCTGGAGCTGGGCGAGCTGGGATAGCGCTTCCGCACGGGGCAGGTCGCCCGCGAAGGGCATCAGAACGTAGCGGTAGCGGAGCGTGCCGAGTTCGAGGCCATCGCTCTCGCCGGGCGTGCCGACCGTGCGGCGGTAGGAGCGCAGGAGCGTGACGAGCATCGTGCGGCGGGCGTCGTCGGCCACGCCGCCCTCGTGCAGGCCGCCCGCCGAGAGGAAGGCGAGGCCGCGCGTGCCAGCCCCGACCGCCTGAAGGCCGAGGAAGGGCTTCTCCGCCTGCTCCATCTCCTGCCAGCTCGCCGTCTCCGCGGCGAGGGCGATGCTCCGCTCTACGAGGTCGAATGGGTGGTGGGCCAGATAGGTCCTGGCGCCGGCAGCATCCGTGGGCAGGAGGAGCTTCAGGCGATGGTCCTCGGCGGCGTTCTCGACAAGGGTCTCGACCTCGATCGTTCTGGCCCCGCGGCGGAGGCTGATGAGGCTGGTGATGGCGAGGGCGACCCGCTCGGCGGAGCGGCGCTCGGTCAGGCGGTCGAAGCGCGCGGGCACGCTCATGGTGACGGCGACGCGGAAGGTGACGATCTCCGGGCCGTCGTGGACCACGCTCACCTGGGCAGGGCAGCCCGTGGAGAGGGCAATCTCGTCTGTCTCCGTGTGGGTGTGGAACCAGCCGTCGCCGATCTCGCTGCGGTCCTCGAAGGTCAACAGGTCGGTGTAGACCTCGTCCGCCTCCTTATCCGTGAGGGTCAGTGTCCCGTTAGGCGCGATGGCGATGGCCAGGTGCTCGTTCTCGGCCGAGGCCGGCCCCGTGCGGAGCGAGCCGACGCGGCGGACGGGTGTCTGCGAGGGCCTGACGAGGAGCGAGGTGAAACCGAGGCCAGGCAGCTCGACCTCTGCGGCGACCGTGTAGCGGCTGAATTCCCCCTGACCGCACGTGGCAGGGAGGGCGAAGCGCGTGCGTTCGATGGTCTTTGGGTCAATCGCCAGCCGCTGGTAGGGCACCTCGTTGCCCGCGGCGTCGCGGAGAGTGAACGACTTGATGCCCTGCCAGCCACCGAAGCCCTCATGGAACACCGCGGGCCAGTCGAGCGGCAGGTCCACGGGGAACACGACGACCTCACGGCGGCGGAGGGGGAGGGGATTGGCGATGGTGACGGTGAATTCGGGCGGCTCCTTCGCCAGGTCGGGCAGGCCCTTGGTGAGGGCGCCGAACGCCTTGTTGCGAAGTTGTTCGCCGAGGGTGCGGGCCTGGTCGAAGCGGTGCATCATGTCGCGGTGCACCTGGTCAATGGAGCAGCCGCAGATGCTGTCGTGGGCGTGGTTGGTGAGCATGTGCTCCCAGGCGATGCGGAGGAAGCGGTCGGGGATGCCCGCCCCTTCGAGATTGGCGATGGCCAGGAACGGCTCGACCCAGCGTTCGAGAAGGGTCTGGCAGGCGTCGTTGGCCTGCTTCATCCGCACGCGGGAGGAGACGCAGTTGGGGATGAGCCACAGGTAGCCGTGGCGGTTCTTGGACGGTTCGCGCAGCTCGCCCGTGCGAACGGGCAGGTCGCGGGCAGTCTTCTCGGCCTCGGCGAAGAAGACGGGCAGTGTCGAGTGCTTCGCCCTCACATTGGCGCACGCCGCGTGAAGGACACGCAGGTAGCGCGCGGCGTCCGTGGCGGGCGGCATGTGGTCGAGCGCGTCAATCAGGCAGAGCACCGAGCCGTTCGTGCGGCCAATTTCGTGGTTCACGTACTTGGCGAAGCTCTCCCGTGCCTTTGTCTCGACCTCCTCGCGGTCCGCGTCGGGCGCCGCGTGCTCGATGACCTGGCGCGAGCCGACGAAGGCCCCGTAGCCCATCGCGTCCTGGAGCTTGAACGTGAACACCCGCGAGCCGTCGGGCGCTTCCCAGGTGAAGAAGGCGGGGGTCGTGTGCTCGTTGGTGCCGCGGCCGAGGACGCAGTGGCGCAGGCCGAAGCCCTGGTAGAGCTGCGGCATCTGGGAGGGGTGGCCGAACATGTCGCACGTGTAGGCCACGGGCATCGGCTCGACGCCCCACTCGCGTGCGATGCGGCGGCCGAGCAGCAGGTTGCGGATGAGCGCCTCGTCCCCAGGGCAGAACAGGTCGGGCATCGTGAACCACGGGCCGACCAGGACCCGCCCCTGCTGCATCAGCGCCTTGAGCCGTCTCTCGTTCTCCGGCCGCACCTCCACGTAGTCGCGCAGCACGCACGTCTGCCCGTCGAGGTGGAAGTACTTGAACTCGTCGCTTCGCTCCATCAGGTCGAGCAACCCGTCAATGATCTCCACCAGCAGCAGGCGGTACTCCTGGAAGGGGCGATACCACTCGCGGTCCCAGTGGGTCCCCGAAATGTAGTGGGCGGAATACTGCTTGGAGCGCATTGCCTTCGCCATGAGAACACGTCTCCTCTTGGGATGTTTCCTGTCGCCGGCACATGAGCCGGACGCGTGACGCGTGACCCGTGACAAGATGCCGGCCACTGTGCTGCTTCTTCTCTTGTCACGCGTCACGAGTCACGCGTCATGAGCGGCCATGCGTTCACCTCACCGTCACCTCAAGCCCCTCACCATCCAGAATCACATTCACGCTCTCTCCGAAGCTCGCCTTGTCGCGGACGAAGGCGAAGTAGCGCTGAAGCTGGCCGGCGCCGTTGACGCTGTTGTGGGCGAGGACGATGGCCCCTGGCGGCAGCTTGTCGAGCGCGGCCTGGAGGATGGTCAGATAGATGCCCTTGCCCACTCCAGGGCCCCCATCGGCATCGAGATAGAGGAGGTGGATCGGCACGGGGAAGTTGCGGCAGACCTCGATGGCATCGGCCGCAACGACACGGGCGACGCCCGTGGGGTCAATCCGCCGCACGTTCCGCTCCGCCCGCTCCGCCTCATTCGGCTTGATCTCAACGCCGATCAGGCTCTTCGCCGTGTAGGAAGCGCCTGGGCCGACGGCTGCCCCGGCGTTGGAGATGAACGTGTTGCCGCAGAAGACCCCCGCCGCGATCACATTCTGCGGCTGCGCGATGGCGTTGATCGCATAGAGCAGCCGCTGCATCCGCGGCGTGATCGCCGTCCACGGAATCTCGAACAGCTCGGCCACCGCCTTGCGGTGCGCCAGCATCTTCGCCTGGTCGTAGCTCGTGCGGGGCAACACGCCCGCCTCACGCAGCGCCCCCAGCGCCGCGTCCACGACTGCAATCTCCTTCTCCAGCGGCTCCAGCTCGCGGTGCGGCTGGCCGTAGTCCATCTTGTAGCTCTGCCAATCATCGGTCTGAAATGTTAGCGCCATCCCCGCGTTCTCCGGGAGTCTGATGTCCCTCTGGTCCCTTTCGTCCCTTCGCTCCACAGGGACTCAAGGGACCCAAGGAACCAAAGCGACGGAGTGGGCACTGGACGACCGCGCGGCTGGCGCTCGACGCGCCAGGGCAGACTGCTATTGTAGACCTGGGCCTGCCCCCAATCAAACGCAGTTGACAGCGGAAGATGATGCTGCGATCATTGGGTGGGGCAGGCATCTTGCCTGCCAACTCGACCCTTGCAGGCGGGACGTCTGCACCACATCCCAGCGAATCCGCACGCCACTTGTGCGGAGGCCATCAAGGAGCGCGCTCAATGCCTGTGCGGAGAGCCCTGTGTGTGCTGGTCGTGGCAGCGATGGCGAGTGCGGGCGAGGTCGGCCGCTTGGTCGCCTCGAAAGAGTCCGGTTGGCCCCAGTGGCGTGGGCCGAGGCGCGATGGGATTCCGGATGAGAAGGGGCTGCTCCAGGAGTGGCCAGAGGGCGGCCCGAAGCTGCTCTGGAGCGCCTCGGGCCTCGGACGCGGCTGGTCGTCGCCCATCATTGTCAAAGGCACGCTTTACATCACGGGCGACGTGGGGGAGGAACTGATCATCTTCGCCTTCGACCTCGAAGGCAAAGAAAAATGGCGGTCAAAGAACAGCCGCTCGTGGAAGGGTTCCTACCCCGGCGCTCGCGGCTCCTGCACCTACGACGATGGCCGCCTCTACCACATCAACGCCCACAACCGCATCGCCTGCCTCGACCCCGCCGACGGCAAGGAGCTGTGGGCCGTTGACCTGATCCAGCGCTTCGAGGGGAGGAATATCATGTGGGCCATCGCCCACCACCCGCTCATTGACGGCCCCCGCGTCATAGTAACGCCTGGGGGCAAGAAGGCGCTCATGGCCGCACTCGACAAGAAGACGGGCGAGACTGCATGGGCCGGCGAACCGCTGCTCTTCGAGCGCACCGTGAAGTTCGGCGGCGGCAACCTGCCGCAGCCAGTGCAGGAGGCCGACGCCCCCGGCTACGGCTCGCCCATCCTCTTCGAGCTGGGCGGGAGGCGCCACCTCGTGAGCTGCTCCGGCCGCCACGCCTTCGGCGTGGCTGCCGACACGGGGAAGC
>VGYV01000331.1 GCA_016872855.1 Planctomycetota bacterium | reverse complement strand
TCCGCCTGAAGGCCGAACTACGAACGAAGTCACAACCTGTTTGTAGTTCGGCCTTTAGGCGGTCTTCCTCTTGCAACGGGCCGTGGGTCTCGGCCTTATCTTCACGCCATTCGCATCACGCACCTTATCATTGCTTGTGCGAAGGTCCGTGAAGGCAGGACTCCAAACCAGGAGAGCGGCTCGTTTGGAGTCCTGCCTTCACGGGCTGTCGATTTACTCGGGCACGAAAGCCGTAAGTATTTGGTAGCTCGAGACTTAGAGATTTCGCCCCCGGAATTGCTAAGTCCATGTGTACCAAGGACTTATGGATTTTCGGCCCGAGTAAATCGACAGCCCGTTCAGGCAGTCTTCGCCCTAGCGGTAGCATGGCCAGGGCACGGCTTGTTGTCAAGCGGGCCTCTGTCGGCGCTCACCATCCCCGCTGGCGGAGAGCCGGCGACTTCGGTAGAATAGTGCCCCGCAGGATTGCCTCCCACAGACCAAGGAGCAGAGATTATGGAGCACGTTCGGATCGGCATCGTCGGCCTCGGCGGCATGGGCAGCCACCACGCCAACTACATCCTCAAGGGCGAAGTGCCCAACGCCAGGCTCACGGCCGTGTGCGACGTGGCGCCCGCACGCCTCGCCTGGGCCAAGGAGCACCTGGGCGAGGGCATCGCGAGGTTCGACAGCTCCGACGCCCTCCTCGACGCCAAGGTGGCCGACGCCATCGTGATCGCCACGCCCCACTACTTCCACCCGCCCATCGCCGTCGCGGCCTTCGAGCGCGGCCTCCACGTCCTCACCGAGAAGCCGGCAGGCGTCTACACCCGCCAGGTGCGCGAGATGAACGAGGCCGCCGCCCGCACCGGCAAGGTCTTCGGCATCATGTTCAACCAGCGCACCGTGCCCGTCTTCCAGAAGCTCAAGGAGCTGATGGCCTCGGGCGAACTGGGGACGATGAAGCGAACCGTCTGGATCATCACCAACTGGTATCGCGCGCAGAGCTACTACGACAGCGGCGGTTGGCGCGCCACCTGGGCCGGCGAGGGCGGCGGCGTCCTCATCAACCAGTGCCCCCACAACCTCGACATCTGGCAGTGGGTCTGCGGAATGCCCTCCCGCCTTCGCGCATTCGTCGCCTTCGGAAAGCACCACGACATCGAGGTCGAGGACGACGCCACCGCCTACCTCGAATACCCCAACGGCGCCACGGGCATCTTCGTCACCACCACGGGCGAGGCCCCGGGCACGAATCGGCTGGAGATCACGGGCGAGAACGGCAAGATCGTCCTCGAGGGCAACAGCCTCACCTTCTGGCGCACCCGCGAGCCGGTGAGCAAACACATCCGCGAGTACAAGGGCGGCTTCGGCGAGCCCGAGTGCTGGAAGTGCGAAATCCCCGTCCGCCAGGGCGGCGGCGCCCACGCCGAGGTCACGCGCAAGTGGGTCGAGGCCATCCTCAAGGGCACCCCCCTCGCCGTCAACGGCTCCGAGGGCCTCAACAGCCTCCAAATCTCCAACGCCATGCTCCTCTCCGCCTGGACCGATGCCTGGGTGGACCTGCCCGTGGACGAGGCGCTCTTCTACGACAAGCTCCAGGAGCGCGTCCAGGCCTCCGCCGCCAAGAAGGGCGCGGGAAAGACCATGAACGTCGAGGGCACCTTCGGCGCCTGAGTCCCCACGCGGGCGTGGCACGGCTGGCTTGCCCAGCCGTGTCTTCGCCGCGGGCGCCCCTGGCGCAAGCGCACGGCTGGACAAGCCAGCCGTGCCACACTTGAGCGCTTGGCTTCAGGCGGCTTCTGCGCGTATAATAGTCATGGGGAGGGGCGGGAAACGTCACGCCTTTCAGGAAGCGGTGCAATGGTCAACGGATTGAAGACGGGGATTCTGATGGTCGTCCTCACCTGCCTCCTCGTGCTCATCGGGCAGGTGGTCGGCGGAATGCACGGGGCGATCATCATGTTCGTCATCGCCGCCGGGATGAACTTCATCACCTTCTTCTTCAGCGACCGCATCGTGCTGGCCATGTACAAGGCGCAGCCCGTGAAGAACCGGTCGGACGCGCCGGAGCTGTACGACGCGGTGGAGGACCAGGCTCGGCGGGCCGGCCTGCCCATGCCGCGGGTCTACATCATCCCGCAGGAGGCGCCCAACGCCTTCGCCACGGGCCGCAGCCCGCGCCACGCCGCCATCGCCGCCACCACGGGCCTCCTGCGCTCCCTCCGTCGCCGCGAACTCGAGGGCGTCGTCGCCCACGAGCTGGCCCACGTGAAGCACCGCGACACGCTGATCAGCACCCTCGTGGCCACCCTGGCCGGCGCCATCATGATGATCGCCTCCATCGGCCGCTTCGGCCTCATCTTCGGCGGCGGACGCGACCGCGAGGACCGCAACCCCCTCGGAGCCATCCTCGGCATCCTGCTCCTCATCCTGGCCCCCATCGCCGCCATGCTCATCCAGATGGCCATCTCGCGCTCCCGCGAGTACGCCGCCGACGCCGATGGCGCCCGCATCTCCGGCCAACCCCACGCCCTGGCCAGCGCCCTGCGGCGCCTCGAAGCCGCCGCCCATCAAATCCCCATGGCCGCAGGACCCTCCACCAGCCACCTCTTCATCGTCAACCCCCTCACCGCCGAGGGCATCGCCAACCTCTTCCGCACCCACCCACGCACGGCCGACCGCATCGCCCGCCTCGACGCCCTCGCCACCCGCGAGGGCCTCAACGGCTGACCCATGCGGTCCCACCCCCCGGGAGTCCCAGCCCCGATCTCTGCCCACAACCTCACAGGAGTCCCTGCCTTCTTTCGCTTCGCTCGCATACAAAGCGGCGACTTCGTCGCCGCACTCCATAGTCCTCCCCTCAACGAAGCGGGAGGAGTGTGGAGTGCGGCATCGGCGATGCCGCTTTGCGTCCCAGCGGAGCGGGCGAAGCGGGAGAAAGCTCAGTTCCTGGGCCCCCTTCCGGATGTGGGCAAAGATCAGGGTCCGAACCCGGATAGCAGCCCTACCGGATGGATTTCTCGGGGAGGATGGCTTTGACCCCTTCATCGAGGGGCATGCGGTCGGGGAGGGCGCCGGCGGCGGCCATGAGGCGCTGAAGCTCGGCCTTCAGCTCGGCCAGCTTCGGGGTGTGGGCGGGGTCGTCAATGAGGTTCCTCGTTTCGAGCGGGTCGGACTTGAGGTGGTAGAGCTCGGCCTTGTGGCGGTCCGCGCCGCCGTCGCCGTGGGGGTAGTGGATGTACTTCCACTCATCCGTGCGCACGCCGCGGACGTTGGGGGTGTAGGGGAACTGCTTCTCGTAGTCGTAGGCGTAGAACCAGGAGTGCCGCCAGTAGAGATACCTCTCAGGTGGCCCGAGACGGCGATCCAGCATCAAGCCCCTCCACGATCGACCGTGGACTTTTGGGAGCGGCGGCGCGTCGCAGATGCTGAGGATCGTCGGCGCAAGGTCCACATTGAGAACCATGGCGCTCTCCACGGTGCGTGGGCGAATGAGCGCGGGATAGCGAGCGAGGAGGGGGATGCGGATGCTGGCCTCGTGCATGGTCCGCTTGTCCATCATCCCGTGCTCGCCGAGGAAGAAGCCGTTGTCGCCCGTGAAGATGATGAGCGTGTTGTCGAGCTGGCCCGCCTGCGCCAGAGCGGCGTAGAGGCGGCCAACCGAATCGTCAACGCTCTTGATGGTGGCGTAGTAGGCCCGGCAGAAGGCGGCGAAGGCCGCCACGCCCTCGGGACGGCGGTCGGGGAACTCCTTTCTGAAGCCCCAGAGCGGGCCGTAGATGCCGTGCCAGGTGTCGAGCCGCTGGCGAATCCAGTCGGGCTTGCCCTCGAGGGCGAAGGCGGTCGCGGGATACTCGATCTTCACGTTGTCGAAGGCGTGCTCATACTGCGGCTCGGGCGTGTTGGGCGAGTGGGGGGCCTTGTGGCCGAGCATGAGGAGGAAGGGCTTGTCGGGGCGCCGCTGGCCGAGCCACTCGATGGCCAGGTCGGTCACGCGGGTCGTGTAATAGCCCTTGAGGACGCTGCGGGTGCCGTTGATATTGAACTCGGTGTCGTAGTATTTCGCCTGGCCCTTGTGGGAGGCCCAGAAGTCGAAGCCTGGGCGGCGTTCGTCGCTCTCCTCGTTCATGTGCCACTTGCCGATGTAGGCGGTGGCGTAACCTGCGGCCTGGAGCTGGCGGGGGAAGCTGGGGAGGGCGTTGGGGTAGTCGGTGAAGTTGTTCGTCACGCCGTGCGCGTGGGCGTAGAGGCCCGAGAGCATCGAGGCCCGGCTGGGCGAGCAGAGGGAGGTCGTGCAGAAGCAGTTGGCGAAGCGCGCCCCCTCGGCGGCCAGGCGGTCGAGGTGAGGCGTCTTGAGGAACGGGTGCCCGGTGCAGCCCAGGGCATCCCAGCGCATGTCGTCGGTGAGGATGAAGACCACGTTGGGCCTGCGTTCGCCCCGGCTCGTCCGGAGCGGACGCTGGCAGCCAATCCCTGCCGCCGTCGCGCCCAGCGCCGCGGCCTTCAGAAACTCGCGTCGCCTCATTGGTTGTGCTCCTGTTAGCCCGCATTTCTCATCAGCCGGCTCAGCTCCGAAGGAGCGATAGGGTGTTGCCGGCGGCGTAAGCCGCCGGAAAGGCGGTGCAAAGGGCTCAGCCCCGACGGGGCAGAAGGTGCGCGCTGTCGTGCCGCCCCGTCGGGGCTGTGCGCTCTCCTGTCCGCGATCCGGCGGCTCACGCCGCCGGCAAAACCCTTGCGTCCCTTCGGGACTACGGAGCTGGTGAGAAATGCTGGTTAGCCTCTATTCCCATAGCAGAAGAACCGCCCGGCTGCAAGTGAGAACTCGCGGCGCCGACTGCTATGGTGTATAATGAGGGTGCGGGGCTACGCTAGCTGTTTCGGAGGAACGCCGCATGGGACGGACATTCGTCGAGGTCGAGGTCGAGAACTACGACGACGTTGTCCTTCGAGAATCCGGCGTCAGCCCGGACAAGGCGGTGCGGAAGGCGCGGCTGAAGGCCCTTGTGGACACCGGTTCCGCCCTTCTGTGTCTCCATCGGCGCGACATTGAGGAGCTCGGCCTCCACCTTGCCAGGACCGCCAAGGTTCGCACGGGCAACGGGCCTGTCGAGCGGCCCATCTACCGCGCAGCCCAGATCACCATCCTCGGGCGCCAGTACCTCGGCGAGGTGATGGAAGTGCCTGGCGACCTCCCAGCCCTCGTCGGCTATATCCCCCTCGAGAACCTGGACCTCGTCGTGGACCCCAAGTCCAACAAGGTGACGCCCAACCCTGAGAGCGGCGGGGGATACACCCTGGACATGATCTGAACGGCGGGTGTGGCAGCCTGTTCGAGTGCGGCGGCAGAGCCTGGCCCGAGGCCCCCGAGGGCACGCCGCTTTCCCCTCTGCCCGCAAGCGGGCCCCCTCAACCGATTGACTGAGAAACGAACGTTCGACACCGTCCTCAAATGACAAATGAAGATGTGACCCCGCGGCCCGCTGCGCCTCTTGACACCGCGAAGCAGATCGCTTCAGCATCCGCGCGTTGCCCCAGGCAATTGACAGATGATGACTTGCCATTGCCGACACATATCCCATACGCAAGGGTATGCCGCACCCTTGCCTCATCCCTGGGGGTCGGCGCAATGATGGGAAGGCAGGTGACGACAGACCTTCGTTGCACTAAGGTCTGTGAGGTGCCGACTTTCCGACCTGTAGGTCAACGGCGCCCTGCTCCGAGACGGTCAGTTTCACCGTGTCTCCGTGACCAATCACCTGTCGGATTTCCTTGTCCTTTATCTTGATTTCAAGGTCTGCGGTGGTCTTCTGGGCGGGTTTCGGTGCAGTGGCCAGATCCGACAAGGTGATGAAGGCGAGAAGTACCAAACCCACGAGGAAGACGACTATTTGGAGAAGGCCGAGGATCCGGAGTTGTGGTGTGTAAACGTTGTAGTTCGTGTCCTTCTGGATGTGCCCCACAACGCTCATTACGTAGAGTAGCCCCAGGGCCACGCTAGCAAAGAAAGGGTGTCAAATCTTTATTTTTGAAGGCTCTCCGGGCTTTCTTGTGGGTGCCCACAAGGGGGGCGCCAAGCCGAGGAACCCTTCTACCTCCCTCAGCATAGGCATGGCAAGGACTTACGCCGAAATACACCTGTGCCGGCGCTGGATCGCCAGCTGCTCGCGCCGACCGACAACCACAACCCCTGGGGGCTACCCACAAAGAACCCCGAAGCGGCTTTTTGAATTATTCGCCCCAAGAGGGGCGTGGGACGATGCGGAGTAATTCAAAAATAAAGATTTGACACCCCTTTTTCCAGTCCTGTGCCATTCGGCGCAGCGGCGCTACTTGGGCGCGGCGTCCTTCGGGGCCTCGACCTTGGGGGCTTCCTTCTTTTCCAGCGAGGGCTTGTAGTAGCCGAAATACCAGTAGGCCACGCAGCCCGCCAGGGCGAGGACGATGAGGAGCGGGACGAGCCAGCGTGCTGGGCTTCTCTGGGCGTAGGGGTCAACAAGCGAACGCTGGGCGTTGGGGGGGAGCTTGGCCACACCGGTGAGTGCGCCGCCGAAGGGGATGTTGATCCTGGCGCGTGCGTTGACGGCCCAGCCGCTGGCGTCGAGGATGGGGCCGAGGTCGCGCTGGCGGAGCTTGAGCCAGGCGAGGATGACGGAGGGGCCGGAGATGAGGACGAAGATGCCGAGGATGACGAGGGGCATCTGCCAGCAGGTGAGGCTGAGGAAGCCGCTGACGACGGCGGCGAGCGCGGTGCCGATGGCACCCAAGGCGAGGCCGATGGCGGCGAAGATGCCGGCAAACTTCGCGATGTCGAAGGGCGCGGGGGCCGCGGGCGGCTTGGGGGCCTCGACGGCCTTCGCGGCGTCGCCGATGCCGGCCGCGGCCTTGTCGGTGACCGCCTTGTCGCGCGCGGCGGCGAACTTCTCGATCTGCTCGCCGATCATTCGGGCGATGCGCTTGTAGGGGGCCATGATGGCCTGGCGGATGCTGATCGGGTGCTCGACGAGCTTCGTGATCGTGGCGTCCCAGTCCTGGCCCTTGCGGTCGTAGAAGACGCCGTTTCGGCCGACCATGAGGTGGTCGGAGTCGCCGCCGGTGAAGGCGGCGGCGATGGTCATCTTCTCGGCGGAGCCCTTGCGGGTGCAGTCGCAGTAGGCCAGATACGTCTTGCTCAGGGAGGCGAGGGCGCCGTGCTTGGCCATGTCGTCCACGCGGACGCAGAGCTCGCAACTCCGGCCGTCGAGGTAGAGGGTGCCGGCCTGGAAGACGGCCTTGCGCTGGCGCGAGTAGAAGTCGGCGAAGGCCACGAAGTTGTTGAGGAGCTGATAGAGGTCGCGGTAGTAGCGTGCGAGGCGCTCGACGGCTACGATGGCGTTCATTTCGGGCTCGAGGGCCCTGTCCTGCGCGATGAGGGTGGTGAGGGCCTCCTTGCCCTTGCCGGGGAGGATTTCGCGGATGCGGGGCAGGCCGAGCTTCTCGACGCTCGCGCCGGCCTTGGCGCCGAGCCAGGCCTCATAGGGGGCGAGCTTGGCAGTCACGGCGGCCCATTCCTCCGCGGTCAGGCTCGCCTTGCCCTGGTCCAGAGAGGATGTGGGCGGGGCCTCCGCGCCCCGCGCGGGGCAGAGACGCCCCGCCCACAAGCGGAGGTTGGCAATGGCGCCGGCCCAGGCTGGGTTCACGCCCTCACCGAGGGGGAGGGGCTTGCCCGCCTCCACTTTGGCGAGCGGGAAGCTGGCGACCTCGGCCCCTGCCGCGGAGAGGTCCTTGGCGGCCAGGGCAGCAAAGTCGGCCTCCGCGCGGTTCAGCACGCCGCCCGCCCGAGCGTCGAAGGCCACGAGGCGGCAGCGGGCGAAATAGTCGTCCACCTTCGCGCGCACGGCCTTGAGGGCGTCGAAGGCCGCGGCTGTGGACCCGCCGAGGGGCAGGACGACGCCCGCCGCGTCCTCAGCTTGCTTCTGCCACGCCGAATAGGCGGCAAGGTCGGCGAAGAACTGGTCTACCTTGGCCTGCGTGATGCCGGGCTTTCCGCTACGGTCACGCTCGCCGCCGAGGCAGGCGATGATGTCCACGACCAGCGCTTGAGTTGCCGCATCATCGGCTGCATCCGCGGGGACCACGCCATCGCCGTTGAACCTCGTCTGCGCGAAAACCCTCGCCGTGTCCGTCGTATCGGCGACCGAGATCGCCGGGGCATCGGCCTTGCCCAGGCTGGCCAGGATGCGCCTGGCCGAGGCCAGGAGTTGCTTCCCCTCGTCCGTCGCGTCGTTGATCGCGCCCAGCGGCAGCGCCTCGCCGCCCTTCGCAAGGTCGTCCGGGTTCTTCAGGTTGGCGCAGGCCCACTTGGCCGCGACGATGATCTCGGGCACGCGAATCCGCCCGTCCTTGTCCGTGTCAATCAGGTCGAGGGTCTTCGAGTCGAACTCCAGCCCCTTGGTGGGGCAGCTCAGGGCGACCCAGAGCTTCTGGTCGAGCTGGTCGAGGGCCGCGAGGTCGGCGCCCGACGCAAGGTTCACCTGGTCGAAACCACCCGCGCGGAAGAACCGCCAGACGTGCCGACCTGCCTCCTGTGCTTGCACCGACCCACTCATGGTAGCCACTCTCCTCTCAAAGTGCCGGGGGAGCCTAGGGTGCCGGGATTCTACCCAATCCCGCGCGCGAGAGCAACCGTGAGGCGCGGGCCTCGACAGCAGGCGGCTTGTGTCCTACAATACTCCTGCTGCGGAAGACACGCCCAAGCATGGCTTGGATGCGTGTTTAGCCAGAGGGGCTTGTCCCCCTCCCCCTTGGGGGGAGGGCCGGGGTGAGGGTGCTTCCCGTGGGACTCGCGGCGAGTCCAGCACCCTCACCCCAACCCTCTCCCCGAGGGAGAGGGGGAAAGCGCCCGCCTGGCCAAACAGGCACTGGCTTGGGCGTGGCACCCCGCAGTGCTGAGGGGCCACGTCGGGTGACACGCCCAAACTTGTTTGGGCGTGCTGGGCAGGAGGTGTGCATGGCTGCGGCGTGGAACCGCACGGCATTGCTGCTGGCGGCGCTCGCGGCGGGCAGCCGCTGGGGGGCCGGGGCCGGGATGTTCGACTGCCCGGAGCACCTCGAGCCGCTCCAGCTTCACCCGGCCGGGACGAAGGGTTGGCGCGTGCTGGCCACGGCGCTCAGCCCCGCGGGCGGCGTGGTCCATCCGGGAGAGATGGTGAGCCTGGAGCTGACGCTGCGGAACGAAGGGGACAAGCCGCTGGCGGCCGAGCCCATCCTGGAACTCGTGCGCATCGGCTCCCGCTTCGACCGCTTCGAGCGCGGCTACGAGGTGAGCGCCCTGGTCCCCCTCGCCAAGCCGGTCCGCGTCCAACTGCCCCCTGTCAAGGCCGCCGCGAAGCAGGAAGTGGCGCTGGCATGGAAGCAGGACAAGGCGGATGCGCTGCCCGACTTCGGCCTCTACGCCGCCATCGTCGAGTTCCCCGACAAGGGCGGACGGCAGGCGGCAGCGACCATAGCCCGCGTGAGGCCGCCCAACGCCGCCGGC
>VGYV01000330.1 GCA_016872855.1 Planctomycetota bacterium | reverse complement strand
GTTGAGACTGAGCACGGGGCTGGTCGCGGCGGTTCTTCTCGTGGGCAGTGTGTGGGGGGCAAGCCTGCCTGTGTCGGCGCCCATCGAGGGGATCAAGGAACTCAACGCAGGGGGGTGGGGCGGCCCGGAACTGGACGGCCAGCGCGCGTATCGCTCGGCCCTGAGGGCGAAGGACGCCTGGCTCCGCATTCCCGCCTGGTGGGGCGATGGGGCGAGGCCGCCGAAGGGCGCCCGCTATGTCGTCGAGGTTACGTTCAAGGATCTTGTGGACGCCCCGATCATCGCGGAGGCGTTCGGGGCGCTCGGCAGCTACCACGGCCGCAGTGAACTCCACCGCTTCGGGGGCGAGAAGGACGGGCAGTGGAAGGTGGCCCATGTGCCGGTGAGTTGGGACCTGTTGGTTGTGCCGAAGGGGACGCGCTCGGCGGAGCTCTCCTTCCGCGCGCCCGCCGACGTACCGATCTCGGGGCTTGTGGTCCGCGAGGCGAAGCTGCCCGAGGACCAGGCGCGCTACGAGGCCGAGTCCCGGGCGTGGGTGGCCAAAGCGCAGGCCGCCAAGGCAGCGGCTGCGGGGCAGATGACGCCCGACGAGGCGCCTGAGATCCCCGATGCGTACAAGGGCAAGGCCCTCGTGCCCTATGTCCGCTCCTACTACGACCGCATCTACCCGAACAGCGCGCCGAAAAAGGGAGAAGCCGGCGCCACCATTCACATCCGAATGGCCCGCAACGAGTTCGAGCCGGGCACATTCGCGGTCTATGCCCAGGAGGACCTCAGCGGAGTGGACTTCGCGGTGTCCGAACTGGCCGGCCCCGGGGGCAAGCTCGCCTGCGAGGTCCGCGGCCACACGACCGAGTACGCGCTGGAGCCGAAGGGGAAGACCCTCGCCTGGGCGCCGCAGCGCCTCTGGCCCGCGTTCCCAGCCAACGTCAGGAAGGGGCAATCGGCCTGGTTCTGGATAACCGTCCGCACCCTCGGCGAGCCGAGCGTGCCGGGCACCTATCGCGGCAAGGTGACCATCAAGGCGGGACCGCACGCGGCGGAGCTGCCCATCCAGGTCGAGGTGCTGCCCATCACGCTCCTGACGATGGACGAGGCGGGGCTGAAGATGGGCGGCTGCGTGACGGGGCTCGCCTCGGCGGGCGAGATGGCAACGATGCGCGAGCACAACCACAATATGGTCAATATCTGGTTCGCAGGCGTCCAGCCCGAGATGAAGAAGGAGGGCGACCGCATCGTCCTGGACTTCCACTACCTCGACGACTGGATGAAGGTGGCGAAGGAGAACGGGCAGGGCGCGATGGTCTGGTTTCTCGGGGGCAACCCGAACGGCTTCCCGATGACGCTCTCGATGGAGCGCGACCTCTACGGCCTGGCGGTCGGCTCGCGGGAGGAGTTCTTCAAGAAGGCCGGCTCGCAGGAGTTCCGAGGCAAGGTCCTGCCCGAAGTGCGGCCACACTACGCCCAATGGCTCAAGGACGTGGTTGCGCACGCGAAAGAGAAGGGCTGGCCCGAGTTGATCTTCACCCCATACGACGAGCCGGCGAAGTGGGCCTACCCCGAGCCGCGCGCCGACAAGAGCTACAAGTATGCCATCGGCTGCGGCCCGTGGATACGCGACCATTTCAAGGACGCCTGCGCCCTCATCCATGAGGCCGTGCCCGGCAGCAAGGTCTACGTCTCGATGCACCGCAACTTCCACCGCAAGGTCCACGGCACGGACGGGCGGGTGGGCGAAATCTTCATCCCCGACTGCGACGTCATCTGCACGAATGCCATTGACGAGGACCACGAGCTTGGGAACAAGGTGCGGAGCGCAGGGAAGACCTTCTGGCAGTACTCCGGCACGCGGAGCCGCCGCTATGGGTTCGGCTTCTACTTCGGGGCCTGGGACTCCCGCGGCTCGCTCTGCTGGGCCTACAACTGGGGCCGGCGCTTCGACATCACGGAGGGCTCGAACTGGCAGTATGCCTGGTACTCCCCCTTCGACACGATCTTGACGCCCGACTACGAGGAGCTGCGCGAGGCGTGGGACGACCGCCGCTACGTCGAGACCGCGAAGGCCGCGGCGAAAGCAGCGGGCGCGGACATCTCGGCCCTCCTCGCCCAGATTCGCACCGAGACCCTCGCCAACCAGGGCACCGGCGGCCGCGACCTCGTCAACGACTTCTGGGAAGAGGGCCGCCAGGCCAACAAGATGGACCACTGGCGCGACCTCCTGGCGAAGAAGATCGTCGAGCTGACACGGAGGTAGAGGGATGAGCAGACCCAAGCCGCTCAGCCGCCGAGCCGCACTTCAAGTGGGACTGGGGGGCATTGCCATGACCGCCCTCGGGGGCGCGAAGCGCCCGAACATCCTCTTTCTGATGACCGACCAGCACCGGGGCGATTGCATCGGGGCCGATGGCAACAAGGCCATCCGCACGCCGCACCTCGACCGCATCGCGCACGAGGGGGTGCTGTTCCGCTGCGCCTACACATCCGTGCCGTCGTGTACGCCGGCTCGGGCGGGGCTGCTCACTGGGCTTTCGCCCTGGCACCACGGCATGCTCGGCTACGGCGCTGTAGCCGGCTCCTACCGCAATGAGAAGCCGAAGATGCTCCGCGAGGCGGGCTACCAGACCCTCGGCATCGGCAAGATGCACTGGGCTCCTCAGCGGCACCTGCACGGGTTTCACAGGACGCTCCTCGACGAATCGGGCCGAGCTGAGTCCCCAGGCTTCGTCTCGGACTACCGCCAGTGGTTCCGCCAGCAGGCGCCTGAGAGCAACCCCGACGCCACGGGCATCGGCTGGAACGACTACGCCGCCAAGCCCTACGCGCTCGACGAACGCCTCCACCCGACCCGCTGGACGGGCGACACGGCGGTGGAGTTCCTTCAGACCTACAAGGGCGATGAGCCGTTCTTCCTCAAGGTCTCGTTCGCCCGTCCCCACAGCCCCTACGACCCGCCCGAGCGCTTCTGGAAGCTCTACGAGGACGCCGAGCTGCCGAGGGCCGTGGTGGGCAAATGGGCCACCCGCCACGCGATGCCTGGGGCGAAGCTGCCCAAGGACACGTGGCGCGGCGACCTGGGCGCGGAGCAGGTTCGCCGCTCGCGCCAGGGCTACTACGGCTCGGTGACCTTCATAGACGAACAGGTCGGCCGCATCCTCGACGCCCTCGCGAAACGCGGCTGGCTAGAGGACACGCTGATCCTCGTGACCAGCGACCACGGCGACATGACGGGCGACCACCACCTCTGGCGGAAGACCTACGCCTACGAGGCATCAGCCCGCATCCCAATGCTCATGCGCTGGGGCGGCAACTGCCTCGACGCCAAGCGCGGCCAGGTGCTGCGGCAGCCGGTCGAGTTGCGGGACGTGTTGCCCACCTTCCTCGACGCGGCGGGCGTCGGGGCCGACCCGAAGCGCTTTGACGGCCGCTCGATGCTCGACCTCGTCCGCGGGAAGGCCGACGGCTGGCGGCCCTGGATCGATCTGGAACACGACATCTGCTATGCGCAGGAGAACCACTGGAACGCGGTGACCGATGGCCGCTGGAAGTACATCTACCACGCGATGCACGGCGAGCAGCAACTCTTCGACCTGCAGGCCGACCCCGGCGAATCGAGCGACTTGGCCTCGGACCCTGCGCACGCGGCAACGCTCAGACAGTGGCGGGGCCGCCTTGTCGAGCACTTTGCCGAGCGTGGCGCCCCCTTCCTGTCCAACGGCGACCTCGTCCCTCGCCCCAAGCGCTTCCTCTACAGCCCGAACTATCCTGGCAAGGCGCAGTGACAGTGTGGCCCGCCTCGTGGCCGCAGCCGGCCCGGTTGCAGACGGCAAGCGGGACGCTTGTCGCTATGCCCAAGTAGTTCTCGTTATGGAGAGCTTGTCCCTACGCCTCTCCGCGACAGGGACTGAGTACAGCACCCCACAGGTGAGGGGACAAAGTCGCGGACGGTTTGGTGTGTTGCTCCCGAAGGGAGCACAGTGGGTTGCCGGCGGCTTCAGCCGCCGGACTCGTGTGCCACAGCCAGCCAGTCCCGAGGGGACGGCAGAAGACGGCGCTCCTCGCGTCCCACCGCACTGCCGTCCCTTCGGGACTGGGCCGTGGGTGCGCGGCGATCCGGCGGCTGAAGCCGCCGGCAACCAACTGCCGTCCCTTCGGGACTGCGGCCTAGTCCCCCTATCTGAGGGGAGGTGTGCTAAGCGGTTGAAAACGCGGGTGCTTGCGGCTAGAATAAGGGAAACCAGGGCGCAGGGCTCCCTGTCCCAGGCCCGCCGAATACGGAGGCCAATCGCATGCAGAATCGGGCGTCGGCCATCTGGCTGCTCATCGCCATCCTGGTGGCTCTGCTCGGCTACTGGGCCGGCCGCGCCGCGAACAGCCGGCCGGTCGCCCAGGAGCAAGCCGAGAGCGCCTCGCCCAAGAAGGGCAGCGAGGATACCCTCCCCAAGGCTGCCACCGCGCAGCCGCCCGCGCCTCCCCCGGCGACTCCGGAGGCGCCGAAGCCGGCCACAGCCATGCCCCCTTCCGCGGATGGCCGGGAGCCTGAGTTTGAGCCGCCGAGCGAAAGCCCCCGCGCGGGGATGGGCAGGGACACAGCCGGGACCGCACCCTACGAGCCTTACAAGCCTGACACTGCGGCGCGAAGCAGGAGCCAGGGGGGCGAGGCCGGCACGGCCGCCACCACGCCCGGCGCTGAGGACATGACGACGGCAGTGGCGGCCCCTGCCGTCGAGCAGGCGATGGCGTACGACGTGTTCGATGGGTTCGAAGAGGGCAACGCCTGGGCCGTCGAAAGCGCGGCGGACCACGCCGTCCTCGCCCTGGCCGAGGACCAGGCGTCCGAGGGGAAGCAGGCCCTCAAGGCCACCTGGAAGGCATTCGGCAAGGGCAACTTCGAGCTGCGCCGCGAGGTGAAGCTCGACCTCACGAACGCCACGAGCGCCCGCGTGGACGTCTACAACGCCGGCGGGCAGCTCGACCTTGTCCTCGGCATTCGCGCGGGATACGACGCCTCGCTCTTCACCACCCCGCCCAAGCCGCTCGACAAGGGGTGGAACCGCGACGTGACGTTCCGCCTCGCCGACCTGTCCTTCACCGAGAAGGGGCCCTGGGGCAGCTCGTGGGCATGGAGCCGCGACAGCGTGAACCGCATCAGCCTCATCTTCCGCGAGCGCGACGAGAAGGAGGGCGTGGTGCACGTGGACAACCTGCGCTTCGACCACCCCGCAGCCAAGCTGGGTGCGAAGTCCAAGCCCGTCATCAAGAGCATCAAGGCATCGGCCGGCACCCTCGAGCGCTTCCAGACCCTCGAACTCGACGTGGCCTTCGAGGCGGCCTTCCAGAACTTCTTCGACCGCGGCGAGGTGGACCTCACGGCCTCGTTCCTCGCACCCTCGGGCAAGCGGCTGGAGGCCAAGGGCTTCGTCTACGACGCCGAGCCGCCTGCCGACGCCTTGGCCGTGGGCAAGCCAACCTGGCGAGTCCGCTTCACCCCCACCGAGACTGGCCTCTGGCGCTACGACGTGACCGTGAAGAACTCGGGCGGCGACACCACCTCGCAGACCTATGAGTTCCTCTGCCGCCAGGGAGCCGACCGCCCAGGCTTCATCCGCGTCTCGAAGAGCGACCCCCAGTGCTTCGAGTTCGACAACGGCGCCTTCTACTACCCCATCGGCCAGAACATCTGCTGGGCCGCCAACTACGAGTATTACCTCGACCAGATGAAGGCCTACGGCGGCAACCACGTCCGCATCTGGCTCTGCCCCTGGAACCTCCAGCTCGAGGACCCAAAGGAGGCGGGCAAGTACGACCTCGCCGTGGCTAAGGCGGTGGACACGTTGCTCGCCCAGTGCGCGGAGCGCGGCATCTACGTCCAACTCGTCCTACGCTACCACGGCATGCAGGACGCCTCGTGGGACAAGAATCCCTACAACGCCGCGAATGGCGGCCCGTGCACGTGGGCGGGCGACTTCTTCACCGACGGCAAGGCGAAGGACCTGCACAAGCGCTTCCTCGACTACGTCGCGGCACGCTGGGGCCACTCCACCGCGCTCTTCGCCTGGGAACTGTGGAACGAGGTGGACCTCGCCCGCTCCGACCGCGAGAGCGACGTGGTGGCCTGGCACCGCGAGATGGCCGCCCACCTGAAGCGGGCAGACGCCCACGGCCACCTGGTCACCACCAGCGTGTGCAGCCCGGGCAAGATGAACGGGCTCTTCGAGCTGGCTGAGATTGACTTCATCCCCATCCACCTCTACACCCGCGACCTCGCCGAGCAGTTCCACGGCGCCTGGCTCCGCTACCGCAAGCTGCGCAAGCCCATGTTCGTCAGCGAGTTCTCCGCCGGCATCAAGCCGGGCGACGACCTGGGCGACGAACGCGGCGTCCACCTCCAGGCCGGCCTCTGGCTCGCCTTCGTCAGCCCCTTCGCAGGCAATGCAATGCCCTGGTGGTGGGACACGTTTGTGGACAAGAATAAGCTCTACGGCCACTGGGCAGTGCTCGGGCGGTTCGCCAAGGACGTGGACCGCCGCGGGAAGAACTACGAGCTGGTTCGCTCCCAGGTGAAGGTGAGCGACGACGCGACGGTGAACATCCAGGGCATGGTCGCCCCGTCGGAGGCATTCCTGTGGGTCGGCGATGAGGCGCGCATCGCCCGCCCCGAGCACGCCGACCGGCCGCTCCTACTCGCCGAGCGGCCCATCCGCCTCCACGGCATGCTCGGCGGCACGTTCCGCATCGAGGTGTGGGACACCCTGGACGGCAAGCTAGTGAGCGAGGCCACAGCCGCGACGGACGATGGGACGCTGAGCCTCGTCCTCCCCAAGACCAGCCATCCGCTGGCGGTGAAGATCATCAAGTCCCAGCCGGGCAAGGCGCTGCCGCGCTTCGAGTGGTGAGCTCCCATGACTCTCGAACGCTCCCTTCGCGTGTCGCTGCTCGTGATGACGGGCACGGGCATCGCCGCGTTGGGCATGGCGCTGGCCTCGCCGGGGTGGCTCCTCGCGGCCGTAGGCCTTTTCGCTGCCTATGTGGCCCTGGCCGCCGTGCGTCCGACCTGGCGGTTGCGGCGGGGGCTGGCCACGACCGCGGCACTCGTCGCCGCAGCCGGCTTCGTCGCCGAGGTCGCGGGCGCGGACGCCTTTCTCGTCCCCGCTGGCCACTTCCTGCTCATCTCCCAACTCATCTTCCTGAGCCAGGAGCGGACCTGCCGCAACTACGCCCTCATCACCCTCGTCAGCGTCGTCCACATCACGTTGGCCGGCGTCTTGAGCGTGGACCTGTTTTTCGGCGTCTGCTTCCTCATCTACTTGCCCGCGGGGGTGGCGACGCTGCTCCTGCTCAACCTCAGGGCGGAGCTGGAGCGACACGGCGGAAAAGAGGACAGTCTACTTCTCCGCGCACGCCTCCGCGCACGCCTGCTCGGGGCCATCACCCTGGTCGCGGTCGCCGAGCTCGCGTTCACCGTCGCCGTCTTCCTCTACTTCCCGCGGTTCGGCATCCAGCTCTTCCAGCTCCAGCCCGTGCAGAAGGGCCCTGCCCTCACGGGGTTCGGCGACCGCATCCGCTTCGGCGACCTCGGGCGCATCCTCAACAACGCCGAGCCGGTCATGGCCGTCCGCCTCCTCCAGGACGGCAAGCCCATCGAGGCCACGGCGTTCCCCCTCCGCTGGCGGGCCACCGCGCACGACACCTACGAGAACCGCGCCTGGTCCACCAAGAACTACATCAAGGACGCCGAGCCTCGGTCGTTCGACCCCGCGAGGGGAGGGGAGTGCCGCCTCCTGCCCCACTACCTGCGGTTCCCCGGGACCGACGTGACGCAGGAGGTGACTCTCGAGCCAATCGACACGCGGATGCTCTTCTCCCTCCACCGCCTGTTCACGCTGAAGACCGCGACGCCGAACCTCGACCAGATTTTCTGGCACGCCCAGAGCTACACGGCCAGCTCGCCGCGGCCCAGCACCGTGAGCATCCGCTACATCGCCACCTCCCGGGTGCCCGCGTGGCCCGCGAGCCAGCTTCGCCGCCCGGTCACCCGCCAGTACGGCTACATCGAGGTCCAGCGCGCCCTCCAGTTGCCCGCCTCGATCACGCCACGCGTCCGGGCCCTCGCCGAGCAGATCACGGCGGGCATCCCGCCCGGGGCGTGGTACGATCGGGCGCGAGCCGTTGAGGCCCACCTCAAGGGGCGCTACGACTACTCCCTCGTCACCTGGGAACCGCGGGAAGGCGTGGACCCCGTGGAGGACTTCCTCTTCGAGCACCGCCGGGGCCACTGCGAGCACTTCGCCTCGGCCATGGCCCTCCTCCTCCGCACCCTCGACATTCCCGCCCGGGTCGCCACGGGCTTCAGCGGAGGCGAGTGGAACGACTACGGCCAGTTCTACACCGTCCGCCAGCGCAACGCCCACGCCTGGGTCGAGGTCTACATCCCGGCGATCCGCGACTGGGAGGCCTTCGACCCCACCCCCCTGGGCGAGGCGATGCCGACCCCGCCCACCGGCTGGCTCGCCGCGCTCGACAGCCGCCTCGCCCATCTGCGGCTCCTCTGGAACTCCTACGTCGTCAACTACTCCAGCCAGGAGCAGCTCGACCTGCGCGACGCCGCGATTCGCCTCCTCGCCCGCATCTCGGACGCCATTCCCGCCCTCGGCAGCCGCCTCTTCGGCATCGAGGGTGGTTGGGGCAGCGGCGGCGGCTTGGCGGGCCTCGCCGTATTGCTCGCCCTCTGCGTCGCAACTGGGCTACTCATTCGCTGGCTCGTCCGGTTGCAGCGGCGCAGGGGGGCCTCCCAGTCGGCGCCGGGGCGCCCAACCGTCGCCTTCTACCGCAGAATGGAAGCCATCCTGCGCCGGCGCGGCTTCCGGCGCGGCGCCGCCGTCACCCCCAGGGAATTCGCCGCCGCCGTCATCGCCGAGGGCGGCGCCGCCTTTGCACCCGCCACCCTCATCGCCGACGCCTTCGGACGCGTCCGCTACGGCGCCGCCGCCCTCACCCCCCGCGAGCGCGCCGACGTCGCCGCCGCCCTCGCCCGCCTCGCCGGGGCGCGACGAGATGCCCGGGAAACACGCGAAGGACGCGACAGGGGATCCAGGCAACACGCTCCGGACGTGTGACGGCGCGCGTTGCTGGCAGACCAAATGGCTTTCAGCGATTCGGCGTCTTCGGGCCAGCTCGCCGCCTGAAGGCGGGACTCCAAACAGAGCGGAAGGGGGTGTCAAATCTTCAAATATCAATTATCCCTGAGACCGCCGTCCACATGAGTTCTGCCAGCAGGGAGGGGGGTGTCAAATCTCCAGGGCCTGTTGCCCTAAACCTCTTCAAGGGTTCCACCCCGTTCGGAGTCCCGCCTTCAGGCGGATTGGGGCATGATAAGACCGCCTGAACGGCCTGTCGATTTAGTCGGGCCGCAAGTCCATAAGTACTTGGCACACAAGGACTTATGCATTCCAGGGCCAAAATCCGTAAGTCGCTATTTGGCAAGCACTTGCGGCTTTTCGGGTCTGG
>VGYV01000329.1 GCA_016872855.1 Planctomycetota bacterium | reverse complement strand
CGTAGAGCCCCCGAAGCGGGGCGATTCAATGGGCGTGAAACGCCCCCTTCGGGGGCTTGGATGGGGGGGACGCGCCATCCCAGGGCTCCCTTCGGTCGCCCTGGGCTACGGCTGGGTCGCCCGCGTCCGCGGGCTACAAGGCCCCGAGATGTGGGCAAAGATCAGGGCTTCGCCCTGGGCTGATATAGTACGCTCCGTTTGGAGCTTCGGCGCCGAGGAACGTTACCAGGATTGGGGGCCACACTCCCAAGCCCTCCCAGGGGCATGAGGATGGAGCGGATGTTCAGGCGGTCAGCTTCTTCACCATGGCAGGCATTCGGTCCAGAATGAGCTCACGGAGGTCCAGCTTCGCGCTCGCCTGGTCTATGTCAATCCCCACCAGGTTCCCATCTTCGTCGTAGTCCAACACCACCCCCGGCGAGACCTCCTGGCTCTCCACGCTTGTCTTGGATGAGAGGTCCACGTAGAGCGAGTCGGTCTCTGGGTAGTACGTCATGCTCACAGGAAGTAGCCCGCAAAATGGTACTTGGCAATTGGCCACGGTCTCCCACATCAGATGTCATCCTACCGCAATGAGGGCCGGCTGTCAACACCTCACCACACTCCATAATCCCCCACCCCCAATCGGGGGGAGGAATATGGAGTGCGGCATCGGCGATGCCGCTTTGGATGGCAGCGGAGCGGAACTCCGAGCGTGGTTACGTCTGAATCGCAGGGTCGAAGGGGAATGTGAGGCGAGGGGCCCGTGGACTCAATTGGCGCGGGCGAGGGCCCTGGCGCCGATGTCGGTGCGGTAGTGTGCGCCCTCGAAGCGGATGAGCTTGACGGCGTCGTAGGCCCGGGCGATGGCGGCCCGAATGTCGGCGCCCAGGGCGGTCACGCCGAGGACGCGGCCGCCGGCCGTGACCACCTTGCCGTCCTTGAGCGCCGTGCCGGCGTGGAAGACCACGACGTCGCCCAGGGCGGCCGCGGCGTCGATGCCCGCAATCACTTTCCCCTTCTCGTAGTGGCCGGGGTAGCCGCCCGAGGCCATGACCACGCAGACGGCGGGGCGGGGGTCCCAGGCGAGGTCGGCCTTCTGGAGGTTGCCCTCCGCGATGGCCTTCAGCACCGGCACGAGGTCGCCCTTGAGCCGCGCCAGGATCGGCTGGGTCTCGGGGTCGCCGAAGCGGACGTTGAACTCGAGGACCCTCGGGCCGTCGTCGGTCATCATGACGCCTGCGTAGACGACCCCCTTGTAGCGCCGCTCCTCGGCGTTCATGGCGTGGACGATGGGGATGATTATCTCGCGCTCGATGCGCGCGCCCTGCTCGGGGGTTATCACGGGCGCCGGGCTGTAGGCGCCCATCCCGCCCGTGTTCGGCCCCTTGTCCCCGTCGTTCACACGCTTGTGGTCCTGCGAGCTGGGCAGGGGGACGATGGTCCGGCCGTCGGTGAGGGCGAGGATGGAGGCCTCCTCGCCGAAGAGGCACTCCTCGACGACCACGCGGTTCCCGGCGTCCCCGAACACCCGCTCCTTCATCATTCGGGCGATGGCGTCCATCGCTTCTTCGCGGCGGTGGCAGACGGAGACGCCTTTGCCCGCTGCGAGCCCGTCCGCCTTGATGACCAGGGGAAAGCTGGCCTTGCGGACGTGTTCCTCCGCGGCGTCAACGGTCTCGAACACGTCGTAGCGTGCGGTTGGGATGGCGTGCTTGCGGAGGATGTGCTTTGCGAAGACCTTCGAGCCCTCCAGCTCGGCGGCGCGTTGGCTCGGCCCGAAGATGGCCAGGCCGCTGTGCTCGAAGCGGTCAACTATCCCAGCCGCCAGGGGGGCCTCGGGGCCGACCACGGTGAGGTCAATCTTCTCGCGGCGTGCGAACTTTAGGAGTGCCTGGACCTCCTCGGCCGGGATGTCCACGCACTCGGCCACGCCCGCTATCCCGGCGTTGCCGGGGGCGCAATAGAGCTTCGAGACGAGCGGCGACTGCGCGATCTTCCAGGCCAGCGCATGCTCCCGCCCGCCCCCGCCGACCAACAGGACCCTCATGCAGCGACCTCCTCTCTTTGACGTTCTTCAATCGTCCTCGTCCTCGTCCCTCGTCCTCGTCCTCGATTCCCCTGGTTGCAGGAGAAGAGGCGAGGACGAAGGACGAGGGACGAGGACGAGGACGACCAGAGAAGCAAGACAACTAAGGGCCGGGTCCCTTCCTGTCTCCGATGCAGAAGAGATGCTTCTCGCCTCGAATGATGAGCCGCCCATCGAGGAAAGCAGGGCTTGTGCGGCACTTCTCGCCGAGCGTGGCGCAGTCGGCCACCTCGGGCTCTCGGCCCGTCCGCATGAGGATGGCCGCGCCCTTGTCTGTGACCACCATCACCTTGTCTCCCACGAGGCTGGGGGACGATTCGCAGTTCTCCTCGAAGTCCCACTCCCACAGCCGCTTGCCGGTCTTCGCGTCGTAGCAGGTGAGCAGGCCGCCGCTCATCAGGGTCCAGACAAGCTCGCCGTTGGTGAGCGGGCTACAGACGTCGGGGAGGCCGTCCTCGGCCTTCCAGAGGAGGTGCGACTTCGTGACGTCGCCCTGTCCGTCGGTACGGACGGCGGAGGCGTAGGAGCCGGCGTTGGCGGTGTAGGCAACTCCGTTGGCGTAGACGGGCGACGGGGCGATTTCGCCGCCGAGGCACTCGGCGCGCCAGAGCTCCCTGCCCGAGGCAGGGTCGTAGCCGCACAGGTGCGGGTCGCCGCAGGCGATGATCTGGTCGCCCGTGGGGGTCTTGACGACGATGGGGGTTGCCCAGGTCTGGCCCGTCTCGCGGCGGGCCTCCCAGGCGGTTCGCCCGGTCGCGGCGTCGAGGGCGATGAGCTTGGACTTCTTGTCGTCGGGGCTGCCCTGGTCATACTGGATGATGAGGAGGTTGCGCCAGAGGGCGAGAGAGGCGGCGTGGCCGTAGTTGTTCGCCGGGGTGCCGAGGTTTCGCGCCCAGACGCGCTTGCCGCTGTAGTCGAAGGCGATGGCGTCGCCCGTGGCGAAGATGGCGTAGACCCGCGTGCCATCGGTCGCGGGGGTGGAGGGCGCCCATTCGACGCCCTCCATCACCTTCGGGCGCTCGGCCGGGCTGCCGGGGATGCCCGCCGCCTCCTGCTGCCAGAGGAGCTTGCCCGTCGCTAGCTCGAAGCAGTAGACCTCCAGCTTCGCCTTGCTCGAGCCCGTGAGGAACACGCGGTCGGCCCAGAGGACGGGCGAACTGGGACCGCCCAGCGGCACCTCGGCCTTCCACAGTATCCCCGCGCCCGTCGTCCCGTCCCAGCCCGTGGGGACATTTTTGTGGGCGGAGACGCCCAGGCCGCCCGGGCCTCTGAAGCCGGGCCAGTTCCTCGCCACCTCCTCATCGGAGGGGTAGGCCGCGGCCTCCTCTGCGGCCTCGCGGCGGCTGAACACGCTCGACGACGTGAAGGCGAGCGAGGCGCCAATGAGGGCCAGAATGGTCCCTGCGATGGCGATGGCCCAGCGCGCGACGCGCCGCACCCGCCCCCACGCGCCGGGGTCGGGCATCGCCGCCTTCGGCATCGGCAGCTTCTTCGAGAGGGTGCCGGCCGACTTGAGCGCGATGAGGAACACGGCGACCCCGGCCAGGAGTAGCCAGCGGCCGGCGGCGAGGGCGTCCGAGCGGCGGAAGAAGTCCTGCCGCAGACGCAAGTCGAGCTCGCGGATTCGCCCCATCAGGGCCTCGTTGAGCGGGTCCTTGCGGAGGGCGGACTTCAGCTCGGCGAGCTTATCCGCCTTCCGCATGTCCTCCGCCTGGCTCCGAAAACTATGGACCAGCATGAAAGCCGCGAGCAGGGCAGAGAACACCCCTGCGACGACCGCGGTGGCGCGGGCCGTGGCGAGCCAGGAGCGCTTCGCATCGTCGGAGAGGGTGAATGGATGGATGGATGACTCTATCATCGTCTATCCCCACTTCTGGGGGGTGAATGGATGGGTGCATGAGTGGATGGATGAGAAGACAACGCGCGATCCTTCATCCATCCAATCATCCATTCATCCAATCATCCTCCTTTGGCTTTCGTGCCCACGGCCGCGTCCTTTCGCCGGCGTAGCTCCACCGGGCAATAGTCGTAGCAGCGTCCGCAGGCCAGGCACGTGCCGCGGTCGGCCTCGTAGTCCGCGCGGCTGCGGCGGACCGAGAGGTGGATGAGCATGCCGCCGACGACGAGTCCGACCCAGGCGCCGAAGACCTGCCCGCCGAGGGCCATTCTCTTTCGGATGGCGCGGACCTCCGCGTAGAGCTCCTCCTTCGCCCGCCCCCTCTCGCTGAAGGCGTCGCTCTCATCAGTCGTGCCTGTCACCTCGCCGAGCTCTTCGAGCCGCACGCGTTCGGCAATCGCCACCTGGGGATGAAGCTTCGAGAAGGGGGTGCCCAGCGCGCCGCCCACCGCAAAGCCGGCCGCGGCCAGGAGCGGCACCAGGGGCAGGAGCCACGCGAGCCGTCTCCGGCCTGCCGCGCGCTCGCTCGGGGTCGGCGGCTCCACCGGCGCCTGAATCGCCCCGAAGGGGCAGGAGTCCTCGCAGAGGCGGCAGCGCACGCACGCCTCCGGCGTGATCGTCACGCGGCGGCTCGACGCGCGCGAGAGCCACCCCAGGACCACCCCGTAGGGGCAGAGGAAGCGGCAGTAGGGCCGCCCGACGAAGAGCCCCAACGCCAGCATCCCGCCCCCGAACAGCAGCATGTTCCGCGACCCGCTCAGCCGGAAGAAGCCCACGAACGGGTCGTAGCGGCAG
Source organism: Planctomycetota bacterium (assembly GCA_016872855.1). Taxonomy (GTDB): domain Bacteria; phylum Planctomycetota; class PUPC01; order DSUN01; family DSUN01; genus DSUN01. The sequence goes on along the minus strand of VGYV01000329.1, from coordinate 4,749 downwards.
ATGAGGAACACCGGCGCAATCGCCGCGAAGACCACCGCGCCGCCCAGGTAGGCATAGGCCAGCACCCGCAGCCCCCCCGCCAGCCAGTGCGGCACGTGGACCGGGCGGACGAGCGCCGCGTCCTGAATCGCCCCCAGCGGGCACACGGCCGCGCAGAAGCTCCGCCCGAAGAACACCGTGAAGGCCAGCGGCAGCAGAAAGTAGGCCAGCGCCACCAGCGGCACCGTGTAGATGGGGTCAACCAGCGCGAGCGTGATGTTCTGAATCGCCCCGATCGGGCAGACGCAGCCCTTGCGCCAGAAGCCGAAGTAGACCAGGCAGGCCACCATCAGTGCGAAGACCGCGTTGCGGGACCGCAGCCCGAGCGCCAGCCACGTCGCCAGGCACAGCGCCACGAACAGCACCACAGTGTCCACGACCTGGTTCGCGACGGCGCCGGGCGGGGGGTACTGCTCGCGCGGCACCTCGTGCTTCGACTCGGTGAAGTCGGGCGGCGGAAAGCGCTGCTCGACGCCGGACGCCGGGGCGCAAAACGCGAGCAGCAACGCCACGAGTAGAAAGCTGCGAACTCTCACGCCTTCCCCTCATTCATCCATTCATCCACCCATCCATTCATCCTCTCATCCCCTCATCCATCCCGCCGTTCCGGAGGGGAGTAGCCCTTCCGATACAGGTACACCTGGTCGGCCGGCACGCGCGCGAAGGCGTCGGCAGGGCAGGCGACCGCGATCGAGCACTCGTTGCAGTTCAGGCACCGGTCGTGCCGCACCTGGAGGAAGAGCGAGCCGTTGCCGAAGCTTCGGCAGCCCTCCACGCACTTCCCGCAGCCGATGCACAGCGGCTCGTCTATCTCGTACTCGAAGTAGGGGTCCTCCACAAACGTCCGCTTGATCGCGGCCACTGGGCAGAGCTGGTTCTCGGCCGCCGTGTTGAGCTCCTCGGTGTCGAGCTCGAAGTAGCCCGTGCACCTGTCGCAGTAGCCGCACATGGCGAAGGCGTGCACGACCTTGACCGCGGAGGGCTTGAGGACGCAGTTGGTCGCGCACTTGCCGCACTGGGTGCACTTCTCGGGGTCGAGCTGCCACACGTCGCGCGCCCCGACGGTTCGGCGGACGGCCAGGTAGCCGCCCGTGCCCCCGATGGCCGCCACCGCCACGCACTGCATCCCCTTGCGGAAGAACTCACGGCGGGGGAGAAGCGTCATCTCTTCAGGCATGTTCATCTCCTCGCACATAAGGGGATGAATGGATGGGTGGATGAATGGAAGAATGAAAAAGCCGCTCTGCTCTGACATTCATCCAATCATCCATCCATCCCCTTCTTTCTCACGAACACCCTCACCTTCCTCGCCTGCGGGTCGAGCACCAGAACGCGCCCCTTGGAGTCCGCGGCCAGGTCGAGGCCGACGACGTCCTTGTCGAAGCGGTCAGGGGCGGCGACGACGCACTCGAACTTGCCGTCGGCGCTGTAGACCTTGACGCGCGGGATGCCCTTCTCGGCGGTCACGAACCGCCCGTCGGGCAGCACCGCGATGTCGGTCGGGTTGCAGCAGCCGCTGAAGCCGGCGATGGCGGGCGACGGCTTGCCCCAAGAGGCCTCCAGGTCGCCGCGGTCAGGCGTGAACGCCTGGAGGTTCTGACGCCCGGGATTCACCACCCACAGCAGCCCGTCGCGGCCCATCGCAAGGTCGAAGTGCGGGCTGGGGATGTGGAGCGCAGGGATGTTCCGCGCCGCGTCCTTCTTCCCAATCAGCCCGGCCTGCTTGCCCGCGAGGTCGTAGTGGACCACGACGCGATTGCCCGCGTCGGCGACGAAGACGCCTTTCTCGCCGCCGACGGCGATGGAGGTGATGAGCGCCTTCTCGCCCAGGCTGGCCCACGCCGCCTTCCGCTCGCCCTTCGCGTCGAAGGCCGCCACGTGGTCTCTCATGGCCACGTAGAGCGTGCCATCGGCGGCGACGGCGAGGCAGCGTGGCGCGGCGCCCACCTTCACCTCGCCCTCCCGCTTCCCCTCCTTGTTGAAGACCACCACAAGCTCGTCGCCTGCCACGTAGAGCCTGTCCTCTGCGTCCACGGCGATGCCGCGCGGCTCCTTCAGCCCCGGCTCAATCGCCGCGGCCTCTTCGTAGCCGATCAGCTCGGGAGCCACCTTCCGGTGCTCCGTGAGGTCGTAGGTGAAGTCCTTCCCTAGCCCGCTCCCCTCCTCTTGCGAGCACCCGAGCGCCACGAGGAGACCTGCCGCCAGGACGGCCGCAAATCCGAAATCCGAGACCCGAAATCCGGAATCCCTCACTGCTTCCTCACATCCAGGCACGCCATCCTGTTGAAGTCTCGCACGATGAGCCTTCCACCGGCAATGGCCATCGGCCCCCAGGCGTCGTGGCCGTGCTCGAAGATCGCGGCCTTCGCAAGCGGCTTGTAGCCGACCGGCGTCGCCTCCGCCATCGTGAGCGCCCCTTTGTCGTTCATCGCGAAGATGAGGCCGTTGGCGATCATGTAGGGGCCGAGGCCGAAGGTGTTGGCGGAGCCGCTCTCCCAGAGCACCTTGCCGCCGAGGTCGGCGCAGGCGAGCTGTCCGTCGCTCCGCACCGCGTAGAGGTTGCCGTCGTAGTGGACCGGCGTGTGCTGGCGCGAGTCGAAGACCCTGGGCTTGAGGCGGAAGAGCGGCTCGGCCGCGAAGCCCTCGCCCTGCTCCTTGAGCTGGAGCATCAGGCTCCCCGCGTTGTAGTCGCCCGTCAGGAACACCCGCCCGTCCTCGAACACGACGGGCGACGGCACCGTGGCGATGGTGATCTTCCACTCATTCGTCTTCCAGAGCACCTTGCCGTCCTCCGCGTTCACCCCAACCACCCCCCCGCTCGCGCAGTAGACGTACGTGTGCCGGTCCCGGTAGTCCATCGGCACGATTGAGGAGTGGGTCATCTTCCACCGGTCGCGGTTGGGCGTCGTCCAGAGCACCTTGCCCGTTTCGAGCTCGACGGCCATCATGAGCACGTCTGGGCCGCCCACGCCCAGGACCAGCTTGTCGCCGTCCACCAGCGGGCACTGGCCGGCGTACCACTGGGGCACCATCGCCTTGTAGTCCCGCTCGAGGTCCACGATGGGCCAGCGCGGCTCGCCCGTCGCCGCGTCCAGGCACGCCACGTGGAACTTCGGCCCGAACGTGACCACGACCTTGTCGGTCACGGTCGGCACCGTGCGCGACATGCCGTGGTTCTGCTTGACCTTCACGGGGTAGCTGAAGCGCCAGAGCTCGCGGCCGTCGGCCAGCGACAGGCAGCGGAGCGCGTCCTCCTGCGCCTTCACGTCGTAGTCGAGCAGGTAGACCCGCCCGTTCCGCACCGCCGCCCCCGCGTAGCCGTCGCCCACGGGAATCGTCCAGAGCACCTTCGGGCCGCCCTCTGGCCACGAGCGGGCCAGCGCCACGTCGTCCCGGCTCACGTTATCCAGCCTCGCCCCGCGGAAGCGGGGCCAGGAGCCGGGCAGCTTGGACGGCTCGCCCTCGCCCTTCGTCACCTTCCCCTCGACCTTCCGAGCCACCGCCTCTTGCGTCCCCTCCGGGCGGTCTGTCCCTGGCACGCGCGGCTTGAACTCGCCCGCCGGGCTCGTCCCCAGCCAGAGCGCCAGGGCCACCGCGCCCCACAACGCAACCAGAACCGGGATAAGCCTCGGGAGCGACCTCATACTTCTAGATTACCAAATCCCGCCCAAATCCCCAAGCCCAAATCGCGCCCGACGCCGCTCCCTCATCCCGACCGTCCTCCATACTGGATCAACCCTCTCCCCTCGATAGTTGATCCAGTATGGGAGAATGGCGGTCCTGGCCCGTATCACCCATTCCCATCATTGTTGAGGCACACACACGCACACACACCTCGGCAACCTGGGCGTCGCCCTCGAAGGCGCCAGCGAGTCTGCATGCCCCAAGGTCCCAACGCTTTACGGAGCGAGATAGCCCAATCTGCGCCCCCCTCGCTCCGTTGTTGCGGGCCTCCGCGCCATCCCTGACCCTCAACAATGAGAGTGCATCCCCCGCCCTTCCCCCATCACATTCCCTGCCCGCTCTGCTCGGCTCTTGATTCCCCTGCCCCCATTCCCCTGCCCCTCCCCATACTGGTTCACCTGCGCCACACTGGTGTTTGACCCACTATGGGCGCTTTGGCCATCCGGACGCATCCCTGGCCGTTTTGCCCATACTGTATCACCTGCGCGCAGCGGTTTGACCCAGTATGGGCGCTCTGGCGATCCGGGCGGCTCCGGGGGCTTCCCGCCATTCCGGTTCAGCCTCGCCGCCGCCGCGGGGACGTGAACAAGTATGGGCGGCCAGCCGGCCCGCTCTCCATTGTCCCCATTTCCTTGTCCCTCTTGCCTCCTTCTTGGCGTCCTTGGCGTCTTGGCGGTTCCACCTCCGGGCCAGCCGCCCTCTCACCAAACTCGCGCTTGACAACCCGCCCGGAAGCGCTAGGCTAACGGGTGCGCAGGACACATATGGGGCACCCGCCTCATCCCCGAAGAAGAACGCCTCGACCTCACCCACTACCCAGAGGAGTTCACCGAGTTCTCCCAGGTCTGATCTGCGGAGCCCACCTCCAGCCAGGCAGGCGGGTGCAAAAGGAATAAGTGCAGAACTCAGATCATCTGGGTGCGCTGACACCACAATTTCGCCTACGATCGAGTGACCAAAGTGAAGCAGATGGGGTAGCCGGCAGGCCCGGAAGTCCTGGGTGCACGGGCGTTGATCTCGGCGATG
>VGYV01000328.1 GCA_016872855.1 Planctomycetota bacterium | reverse complement strand
ACTACAACACCGAGTCCATCACCCTCATCGCCTACGACGCGGCGGGCATGGCCGAGGCCGTGGGCACCCTCTTCGAGTGGGCCAGCGGCTATGAGCCGCTGACGCCCTGGGTGCTGCCGCCCTTCGCCGAGATCGCCGCCGCCAGCAAGGCGCCCGACACCCCACCCGCGGCGCCGACCGCCTGGGAGGCAACCGTGCCCGACAGCGTCGTCGCCCTCAAGGCCGAGGGCAAGACGATAAGCGTCCTCTCCCTGGACGACACGCAGACGGCCATCGGGCTGGACGGCAAGCTCGGGCGGTCGAAGGTGCTCTCGGCCCGTGCCGCGAAGGCGTTGGCCGACGAGGCCGCGGCCCTCCGCAAGATTGACCCCCAGGACCAGAAGGCGTTCGCCGCGCCCGACCGCGTCATAAAGTTCGTCGCGAAAGGCGATGGCCTGACCGCCGTGGCCTATTGGGGCGGCCTGGTGAAGACCTTCGACGCCCAGGGCGCCTGCAGGAGCTCCCAGATGCTTCCCCAGGACATCGGCGCCCTCGCCTGGGCGACCGACAAACTCATCGTGGGCCTCGCCGATGGCAAGGTCGTGGCACTCGCTCCTGCGAGGTGATCACCCCCGGCCACCGGAGCATGCCATAGGCCCAGGCGCGTTGACGTCCGGCAACATGGTGTTGCCGGGGCGCAACAAGCGTAAGCTCTTGTCATCACAGCTCTTATGACTTGAGCTACGAAACAGCGTTGCCGGATGTCAACATGCGTTTTTCGACAATCTCGACTAAGCCGCTCGGAATACTCCATAACGTCCTGCAAGGACAGCGCATGTAAACACATGCGATCTGGGCCTCCGGCCGGCACGCTGCTTGCTGGCAAGGCAACCACTGTGGGACGTGAAGGAAGGAGGTCGCGAGATGCGTACCCGGGCGCTCCGTGCGGGGGAGCAAGTCGTCCTGGGGTGGGCCATGGCCGTTGTGTTGGCGGGGGCCTCCCCGGCAGCGCGGGCCGTGGTCTTTCTGCCCGATGGCGCCGACGGGCCGGCCATGGGCAACGTGCTGAACAATCCGACGGGCGGCGGCCTCTACTCCTTGCCGCTGGTCATCCCCATCCTGCTCGATGGGCTGCCGCCGGGCACACAGGTCGTCGGCTCGATAAACGCGCGCAACTTCATCCTTCAGAGCAGCACGCCCGGCGGCCCCTTGGGCGGCATGGTGGAGAACTTCTCGAGCAACCTCCCCATGCACCTGACGGGCACCGGGAGCCTCGCCGGCTGGCAGCGCGACATCACAATCCCGAACGTCCTGTCGCAGGTGCAATCCGGCCCCCGAGTCCCTGGCACGTCGCTACAGTCGTTCCCCACCGACATGTTCCTGCTCCAGGGGCAGTTGCCGCCGGGCGACCCGGACTTCGACCTCCTGCGGATAACTGGGGGCTCGGGCTTCGGCATGCCCAGCCCAGGGCAGACCACCCTCACCCAGCAGCCGAAGGGCAACTGGGCCGTGGACAGCTTCTTCGACATCGAATACCGCATCGACTTCATCGGCGCGCCCGGCGGCGTCCTCGCCGGGAGATCAGGCTCCACCACCTGCACCGAGCGGTTCAGGCCGGGCGAACTGGTGATTCCGGGCACGGACCTCTACCGCACGGAGTCGGGGGAGTTCCGCTTCGGCGAGACGAACCCGATCCCGCCCGGCTTCTTCGGGCCGGGCTCCGATCCCTTCACGGGAAACATCCCCCTGCGCGGCGCGCCCCTCGAAACGTTGCCGCCAGGCACCTTGGGCGACGCCGACACGCTGGTGCAGCGGCTCGGCCCGGTTCCCCTGCCTCACGAGGGCAGCGACGGCCAAGTGCCCATCGAGCTCGTCGCCCTCAGCCTCATGTCCACCCAGCCCATTCTCGTGACAAACTCCGCCACGGGCGACTCCTTCTGGGATGTCAGCGTCTCGCTCTCCCCGCCGCCCCAGCCCCAGGGGAGCATGACCGTCACCCGCGGGGCCGCCAACGGCGGCACTTTCAGTGCAACGCTCCCCGTGCTGCCCAGGTTCACTTTCACGGAGGTTGGCAACCCGGGCAACCAGCAGATCCTCGACTATGGGGACCTCTACCCGCCCATCACGCTCGATCCGACCGTGCCTTGGGACTACTTCGCACTCCCCTCGGACGGCCCGATGCCCCAGGCGTCCCAGGACAACCAGTTCTTCGCCCAGTCGGGCATCTTCTACACGAGCCGGGAGTTCGACCTTTCGCTGCGGAACGCCACGGCTGGGGCGGCGGCGGCGATACCTGAGCCGACGACTGTGGCGCTCGTGGCGCTCGGCCTGCTGGCCGTGTTTCGCAGGCGAAGACGGCACTAGGGCCAGCCCTTGTGGCTGCCCAACAAGTGAGTGACCCCGCGGACCCGCTCAACCCGGCGCGATCCCGGCCCCGCGTCGAGTTGGGGTCCGCGGGCCACCATAGACCTTTCTATGGAAAGGGGCTAAACATGATGCACAAGGGACCTTCACTGCGTGGTGCCAGTCGCCTGTTTCTGCTCGCCGCATGCGTGGCGGGTCTGTGCGGTTGGGCGCAGGCATCGCCGATTGGCCCCGGCTACGACTTCCTCGAGACCCTACCCGGCACGTACTTTGATCTGGGTCCGGGCATAGGCCCCATCAATCTGACAGGGCAGCCGTTGGGCCTGCCTGGCCTGGGAACCACCGACACCATCGTGCGGCGCCCACCCGACCCGGTGTTTCCGCTGCCGCCGGGCGGCACGGGCGTCGTCCCCATCGAGATCGTCGCGCTGAACCTCGTCAGCGTCAACCCGATCACCATCGGGCCAACGCAGTACGACGTGAGCGTGAGGAGCATGCCTTCGCCGCCGGGCACGATGTCAATCACGACACACGCCGATCCCGGTGGCGGCACATTCAATTCGATTCTGCCCGTCCAGGCCATCGTCACCTTCACCGAGGTCGGGAACCCCCTCAACTGGTTCCAGCAGCCCTTCACTGAGGACTTCCAGGAGATCCCCCCCTGGCCCTGGAGCCACGCCGCGCCGTTCGACTACCCGAACGACCCGTCGTTTCCATCGGGGAACTTCATCCCCGGCGTGGACCCGGGGACCGGCAATCGGACGCCGTTCTGGGAACTGGGCCAGAGCACCGGCTCCGAGTGGTTCGTCACGCCCGCCCGTGTCACGGGGGCCATTCCTGAGCCGGGAACGCTCTGCTTGGTTGGCCTTGGCCTTGCCATGTTTGTGCGGCGCCGCCGCAGCGGGTGATTGGCTCGACTTCGGAGAATTGGACCCGCGGACCCGCGCAACCCGGCGCGATCCCGGCCCCGCGTCGTGTTGGGGTCCGCGGGCCGCCTCTTGACGGAACGTAGCGCACCGGCATGTTTCACGCGGCACCGATGCCGCAGGCCGTGGAACCCTGGGGGGAGAACCCGGCCCGTTCCCCCGGGGACGTTGGCGGGGCACGGCAGGTTGCCCGCCGTGCCCCGCTGCATTTCGCGCGGCTGAGCGTCCCTGAGCAGCCCGCCTCTCCGAGGTGTATAGCGGAGGAGGACGCTGATGGGGCCCCGACTGGCGCTTGCACTGGCCCTGAGCCTTTGGTGCGCGGCCACCGGCCCCGCGGCCGTCATCACCGCCACCTGGCTCGGCGGCGCGGGCGACTGGACCGATCCGACGCACTGGGACTCCAACCCCCTCTACCCCAACAACAACGCCGTCGAGTGGAATGCCATAGTGCCGTCGGGGAGTGTCTGGGTGCTCCCGCCTCCGAGCGTCATCAGCGTCACAGGGCTGAGTCTCCGCACTCCGGCGACCCTCGAGCTCCTGCCCGGCAGCAACCTGGGAATCCGCAACCCGGTCATCGAAGGGTCGGTCTACGTCTTCGACGCCCAGCTTCGGGTCACCGGGCCCAGCATCGTCAATAGCGGGCCCTTGACGCTCGATGGCCCAGGGGCCGTCCTGAAATGGGAGCCTCCGGCCGGCCTGGCGATCCCCAACCTGACCGGGGGCGGCACGATAACAGCAACCAATGGCGCGGCCATCAGGTTCACGACCGGCGGCGCGCCCATACAGCGCATAGAGTTGGACGACATGACGTACGAGGACTCCTGGCCCAGCAGGCTGGATAGCGACTTCAATGATACGGTCATGGGGTACAGCTTTGCCTATAGGTCTACGGGCGGTACAGCCACCTTCGGCGGGAACCTTCTGAATCTAGGCTCGGTCCGTGGGGTGGGCAACATCTTTCGGGTGAATGGCAATCTCGACAGCAGTGGCAACCTGAACCTGAACGGGTCGGATCTCCAGATTGGCCAGGACATGAATATGAACGGCGTCCCAGACGAGTGCGACATCAGCGGCTCCAGTGTGAGGATTGGCGGGGACTTGAATGTGAACGGCATCCCAGACGAGTGCGAGATCAACGGCTCGACGGTGGAGGTCGGCGGGAGCCTGAACAACACCGCGGGCGGGAGCCTCAGGTTCACGGACAGCCAGGTGCAGGTGGGCGGCGACCTGAACAACGGAGGGGTCTTCGAGGCGAACAACTCGGCCGTGAACATCTTCGGGCAGCTCAGAATCGACGCCAGCGGCATCTTCAGTGTCGGCGTAGGCGCCGAGGCGCACGCCGGCGGCATCGTGTACTCCGACGGCAAGCTCAGATTCGGCGGCAGCATTGGGGCGGCAGTCGGCGTGGGGGGGACGCTTCGCTCCGACGTGGAGATCGATATCGGCCAGCTCGGCTCGCTCGAGGGCCAAGGCACCCTCGCGGCACCCCGCGTGACGAACAGCGGCCAAGTGAAGCCCGGCGTGTGGGCCAGCGCGATTGGCATTGACCCCCGCTACTTCGCTCCGCTCGGCACCAGCAGCCTCAGCCAGCACGCGGCGGTCGGCACACTCACCATCGAAGGGGACTACTTCCAGACCGACGTGGGCGTCCTGGAGATCGAGCTCGGCGACCTCGAGTTCGACCAACTGGTCATCACCGGCACGGCGTATCTCGATGGCACTGTGACCATCAGGCTGCTCCCGACCGCGAACATCCCTGCGGGCATGGTGTTCGACTTCCTGAGCGCCGATGCGGTGATCGGGACGTTCGCCGTGGAGGACGTTCCGCTCGACGGCGAGGGCCAGCCGCTGTTCGCCATCTCCTACGGCCCCAGCGGGGTCAGCGCCACGGCCCTCCAGGACATCCAGGGCGCCGCCATCCCCGAGCCCTGCACCCTGGCGCTCTTGGCCCTCGGCCTCCTCGCCCTCCGCCGCCGCGCGCGGCGGCGGGCCTGACCACGCCTACCTGCTTCAGGCCGTATCTTCCTTCCCACAGCTCACGCGGGGAGTTAGGGGTGCCGAGGCATGGCCCCCCGCCCCGGCCCTCCCCGCGAGCGGGGAGGGAGAGGGACACGGGCTGAAGCCCGCACTACGAACCTGGCTGGGGTCCCGGGTAGCCTTCCGCGACGGAAGCTACTTGGCCGGGGATTCGGCCTGGGCCGGGGCTACGGCCTCCTTGGCCTTCGCTATCGCCTCGGCCAGGGCTTGCTCGAGGACCTTGGGGTCAACGTCTATCTGCTTGCCCACGAAGCGAGCCACGAGGTCACGGAGGGCCTGGCCCGTGCCGCCCACGAGCTTGAGGGCCGCGTCGCGCACCGGCTCCGGGGTGGACTCGACGAGGCCCTGGACGGTGAGGCCCCATCCGACGCTCTTGAGGAACTGGCCGTACATGGAGGCCAGGGTGCTCGGGTCGCCGAAGAGCTGCATCTTGGCGCTGGCCAGCATGGTGCCCACGGCGCTGGCCATCTGGACCTGGACTTCCTTGTTGGCGACGATCTGCTGCTTCTTCAGCTCGAAGTCGAGCGCGGCCTCGCTGTACTTCTCCTGGTTCTCGAGGTCCTGGCGGCGGACCTCGACGCGGGCGGCCTCGACGTTGACCTTCTCGCGGTCCACCTGGACGGGGACCATCTCCTTCGCGCGCTCGCCCTCGGCGATTCTCTTGGCGGACTCGGACTCGCCCTCGGCCAGGGTGAGCATGGCCTGCTTCCGCTTGTCGGCCGCCGTCAGCTCGCCCTCGGCCACCTTCACCGTCGTGTAGGCCGTCACGTCCGCCTGCACCTGGTCCTGGTAGCGGCGGATGTCCACCTGCTGCTTCTCGGTGATCATCTTCTGCTGGGCGCGGCGGTCGGCCTCGGTCGTCACCTTCACGGTCTCGATGCGCTGGGCCTCTTCCTCGCGCTTGGCCTCGGCGGCGCGGGTCTGGGCCTGGGTCTGGGCGCGCTTGGTCTCCTGCTCGGCCACGGCCACCTCGGCCAGGCGCTTGGCCACCTCGACGGCCTTCGCCCGCGCCACGTCGGCCTCCTGCTGCGCCTTGTCGCGCTCGATCTGGGCCAGCCGCTCCGCCTCCTCGCGCTTCGCCTGCGCCACCGAGAGGCTCCGGTCCCGGTCAATCTCGGCGTTCTGAACCGTCAGCTCCTTCTGCACGCGGGCGAGCTCGACCTCGCGTTCCTGCTGGATGGCGAACTCGCGGGTCTCGCGCTGGCGCTCGGCGTGGGCGTTCGCAACGTCCCGGCCCTGCGTCGCCTCGGCCAGTTCGCGATCCTTGTCCAGGTTCAGGATCTGCTTCCGCGTGTCCACGTCCTTCGTCCGGATGTCGCGCTCGGCGTTGCGGGTGATCTCGTTGCGCTTGACGAGCTGGTCCTGCGTAACCTCGGTGATGCGCCGCTTGCCCTGCGCGTCGAACACGTTGTCGTCCTTCAGGAAGTCCAGCGGCGTCTGGTCAAGGCTCGAGATAGTGACCGTTTCGAGCGTCAGGCCGTTCTCCTGGAGGTCCTGGGTGACGATGCTCTGGACTGCGGAGGCGAACTCGTCGCGCTTCATGTGGAGCTCGATGAGGGGCTTGGTGGCGGCGACGGTTCGGAGGGAGGAGACGAGTTTCTCCATGACGAGTTCGCGGATGCTCTCCTCGGAGACTGATTTCTCGCCAAGGGAGCGCGCGGCGTTGAGTATGTCATCCGCCTCGGGCTGCACCTTGATGTAGAACTCCGCCGCGATGTCCACGCGAAGATTGTCGCCCGTGATCAGGGCGTCCTCGCCCTTGCGCTCGACGTCGAGGCGCATGGTTTCGAGCGAGACGGGGACGACGCGGTGGATGATGGGCACGACGAAAGCGCCGCCGTCGAGGACCACCTTGGCCTTGCCCATGCCCGTGCGGACGAACGCCTCGTTGGCCGTCGTCTTGCGGTAGAGCTTGGTGATCGCCGTCAGGATGGCGGTCATGAGCAGGATGAACGCGCCGGCGGCCACGAGGAGGACGGACGACAGGAAGCCCAGGTTCTCGTGGAAGCCGACTCCGGCCCCAATGAGGGCCAGACCAATCAGGATGCCCAGGAAGGCGGCCATGCTTCCCTCCTTTCGAGGTTGCGCGCCTGTGGATCGCCGAGGGACGGGGGGAACGATGTCGCTGGCGGTGAGCTCGACGGGCACCTGGAACGGCCCGCCTGGCGGCCCCTGCCGCACCGGGGGCGGGGGCGCGGAGCGCACCGGCGGCGGCTGGCCCCGCGCGGGCGGCCGCGGCTGCGGCCTACGTGGTTGGGACATTGTAGGGCTCCACAATGTAGTAGCCGCTGGCGCGCCGCCCGGGCTGCTTCACCGGCACGTAGCGCACCAGGAGCACGGTTTGGCCCGTCGGGATGGGCTGGGCGCCCTCGCCCACGCGGCAGAGCACCTTGTGCAGCGTCCCGTAGTCGTCGCGCGCGAGGGCCGTGCCGAACTTGGCGTCCGTGGGCAGGCTCGTCGTGGCGATGCGGCCGACGAGGTCGCCGCGCCGCAGGGCCGCGCTCTCGATGGGCTTGAGCCAGCGCCCCAGCGTGGACGCCAGCAGCTTCGTCCCGCCCAGCCCCAGCACGATGGCCGCCCCGCACGAGATGGGGAAGAAGGCCGCGGGCGTGGCCAGCACGGGCCGCAGCAGCGTGTTCGCCGCCCAGCCCACGACCGCGAAGGTGATCAGAAACGTCATCAGAATGACCGAGAGCGGCACCTTGCCGATGCCGAAGAATGAGAGGGCCTCCTCGAGCAGGCTCGGCTCGCTTGGCGGGGGCTCCACGTGGAGGCCGTGGTCCACGTGGAAATCGGGCACGTGGTGCTCGATGTCTGCACCGTGGTCCATGTCCACGTGGGCGTCCACGTCGTGGCCCAGGCCCACGTCGGCCCCGCCGTGCGACACCAGGCCCACGGCGTTCAGCACCGCGTAGAGGAGGGCGAAGAAGAAGGCGAGGACGTAGACGAGGTTATACCACTGGAGAAGCTCAGGCATTGCGGACACCTCCTATCCTGAAGGTCCGATGGGGGGAACCGCGAGAGCGCAGACGGCGCGGTTCCCGCCCACGGGAGTGCTCAGGACCTGTCCGTTGCCACCGCGGCTTCGCCGGCCGGCAACTGGCCGCCCAGCCGCTGCTTGAGCTCGAGGAGGCGGACCTCGACGGCCTGCCTGTGCTCGAGTTGGCGGAACCTGGCCTCGGAGTCGCCGCCCGCCAGCTCGCTCGCCACCTCGGCGTAGGCGCCCGCGCGGGCCTCGGCCTCGGTGACGCGCGTCTCCATGCGGGCCACCGCCTCGAGGATGCTGCCGGAGCCGCTCTCGACCCCGGCGAGGACCTTCTGAACGGCTTCCTGGCTCCTGGCCGCGCGGACGCGGGCGAGGATTTCGTCCCGCTTGCGCTCCAGGGTGTGCAGCTTCTCGTGGAGGTCCTGGCGGGCCTCGCGGGCGCGGTCGGCGGCGATGCGGGCCTGGTCAACCGCCCGCTGCCGCTCGGGCACGCGCTTCTCAGCCGCCATCTGGGCGGCCAGAGCCGTGCGGGCCAGCTCGTCCTCGCTCTCGCGGACCGCCAGCTCCGCGCGGTGGCCCCACTTCGCAATGTCGGCCTGAAGGTCGTCCTGCTCTTGCTGCCTGCGCTTGAACGCTGCTACCGCGATGGCCTCGGCCTCGATGGCCTTGCGGCATTCGTTGCGCATCTCCTGCACAAGCTGTGGAAACACCTCTTCCGGGTTCTCCACAGCGTCCAGGAACGCATGGATTTTGCCCATGGTAATGCGGCGCACGCGCTTGAGAAAGCCAGCCATGGCTGCTCCTCCTTTCGTTCGGGCTCCGCGGGAGCCTATCCCGGGATCACCCTGCACGCCTGCGGTGTTACCCGCGGCTACGCACTCCCTACCCCAGAGCGCCACGGCGCGGCTGCGCTCCCACCCGCCGCGTAGCGTCCGCAGCCGGGCCTGGAGTGCTTGGCCCGGCCGTCTGCCCTAATCATACCACACCCAGCCCAGTTGTCAAACGACCGGAGTCCGATTTCTCCCAAGTGCCAGCCTCCTAGACTATGAGTTTCCGAGGCTACTTAGTTTCTGTTGCGGAAAGCCAAGACTGCCTGAACGGCCTGTCGATTTAGTCGGCCCGGGAATTGCTGAGAAGATGGCCAGATTTCTATTGTAATCCCGCGGCGGAGCAAATAAGATAGGCGTCGGTGAGGGACGAGGCCGCCTTGCGAGGAGATGCTGA
>VGYV01000327.1 GCA_016872855.1 Planctomycetota bacterium | reverse complement strand
GAGGCTCCGCTTCTTCAGCGACGACGGCTTCCACCTCCGCCCCTTCGTCTACGGCCTCGAGTGCAAGCGGCACCCCGAGACGCTGCGGAAGGTCTACGTGGAGGACCGCACCCGCCGCTACCCGATTAGCCTCTTCGTCCGTGGCCCCAAGTACCGCTTCTGGGGGCTGTTCGAGACGGACATCCACCTCTTCGGCGTCGAGGGGGGCGGGACGGTGTACCTCCTCGGCACCGATTCGCTGGGCCGCGATCTGTTCTCGCGCATCCTCTATGGCTCGCGGATTTCGCTCACCATCGGGCTGATTGGCGTGGCGATGAGTTTCATATTGGGCCTCACCATCGGCGGCATTTCCGGCTACTTCGGGGGCTGGGTGGACCACGTCATTCAGCGGCTTATCGAGGTGCTGCGTTCCTTCCCCTCGATTCCGCTCTGGATGGCGCTCTCGGCCGCGCTGCCCGCACACTGGTCGCCCCTCAAAGTCTATCTCGGCATCACCATCGTCCTGTCGTTCCTGGGCTGGACGGGTCTTGCCCGCCAGGTGCGGGGCAAGATCCTGTCGCTGCGCGAGGAGGATTTCGCCACGGCGGCCCGCCTGTGCGGCGCGAGCAAGTGGCGCGTCCTCTGGCGGCACCTTCTGCCCTCTTTCATGAGCCACATCATCGTCAGCCTCACGCTTGCGGTGCCTGGGATGATCCTGGGCGAGACGGCGCTGAGCTTCCTCGGCCTCGGCCTGCGCCCGCCCATCACCAGTTGGGGCGTGCTCCTCAAGGAAGCGCAAAACGTCCAGGCGGTCGCCCTCAACCCCTGGCTTCTCACCCCCGTGGCCTTCGTGATCGTGACGGTTCTGGCCTTCAACTTCGTCGGCGACGGCCTCCGCGACGCCGCCGACCCGTACGCAAGATAGGAATCTCACCACGGAGACACGGAGAACACGGAGAAGAATGGAAGAGAGAAGAGAAGAAAGGAGATTTGGATGGGTGAGACAGAAGAGCTGTACGAGGTGGACTTGACTGAGGAGATCATTGGGGCGATGATTGAAGTACATAGGCATCTGGGTCCGGGGCTGCTCGAGTCGGCGTATGAGCGCTGCGTGGCACACGAGCTCGAGCTCCGCCAGATTCCTTGGGAGGCTGAGAAGCCGCTGCCCCTGGAATACAAGGGCGTGAAGCTCGACTGCGGCTACCGCCTCGACCTCCTCGTGGCTGGCCGGGTCATCGTGGAGATCAAGACTGTGGACCAGTTCGCGCCCGTCCACGAGGCGCAGTTGCTCACGTACATGCGGCTGACCAAAGTTCGGGTCGGTCTTCTCGTCAACTTCAACGTCCCTGTCCTCAAGGACGGCATCCGCAGGCTTGTCCTGTGAACCCAATTATCCTCTTCTCTATTCTTGTCCTCTCCGTGTCCTCCGTGTCTCCGTGGTGAACCTATGCCTGACCCCTCACACCCGCTGCTGACCATCGCCGACCTGAAGGTGAGCTTCTTCCTTGACGAGGGGACGGTTCACGCCGTGGAAGGAGTGGACCTGGCGGTGCCGCGGGGCACGACGCTGGGGCTGGTCGGCGAGAGCGGCTGCGGGAAGAGCGTGACGGCTCTCGCCATCCTGCGCCTGATCTCGCCCCCAGGCCGCATCGTGGGTGGGCGAGTCGTGCTCCACCGCCCCGACGCCGACGTGGTGCTGACCGACCTAAAGGCCGATGGCGAGGCGATCCGCCGCATCCGGGGCAAGGAGATCGCGATGATCTTCCAGGAGCCGATGACCTCGCTCAGCCCCGTCCACACCGTCGGCAACCAGATTCGCGAGGCCATCACGCTCCACACGCCCAGGCGGGGCGCCGAGGCACGCGAGCAGGCCGTCGAGGTGCTCCGCCACGTGGGCATCCCCGACCCTGCCCGCCGCTACCGCCAGTACCCCCACGAGATGAGCGGCGGGATGCGGCAGCGGGCGATGATCGCCATGGCCCTCTCGTGCCGCCCCTCGCTCCTCATCGCCGACGAGCCGACGACCGCCCTCGACGCGACGATTCAGGCGCAAATCCTCGACCTCATGCGCCGTCTCCAGGCCGAGCTCGGGATGTCCATCCTCCTCATCACCCACGACCTGGGGGTCGTGGCCGAGATGGCGAGCCAGGTGGCCGTGATGTACTGGGGCCGCATCGTCGAGCAGGCCCCCACCGAGGCCATCTACGCCGACCCCCAGCACCCCTACACCCGTGCCCTCCTGCGCTCCATCCCCGGCCGCGGCACGCGCCGCAAGGCCAGGCTCCAGGTCATCGCGGGCTCCGTCCCCGACCCCTTCGAACATCTCCCTGGCTGCCCCTTCCACCCTCGCTGCGACGAGGCCAGACCCGGCGTCTGCGACGCGGGCGAACCGCCGCCGCTCCACGAAGTGCGTCCCGGCCACCTGGTCGCCTGCTTCCGCAGGAATCCCACCACAGAGGGCACGGAGTGCCCATCGCGGCAAGCCGCAACCAAGCGGCGATGCGGCGAATGAGGACAAGGGGGGACGGAAGCCTACGAACATCCAGAATCGTGTCTTTCTGAGAGAAATTCGGGAGAAGAGGAATCGAGGACGAGGACGACGACGAGGACGCGCGTTGGCCATCCTGCTGCTAGTCACTAATCAAGGGCGTGTTGCCCAAACCCGGTTCAGGGGAACCACCCTGTTCGGAGTCCCGCCTTTAGGCGGTTTGGGGCAAGAGAAGACCGCCTGAAGGCGGGACTCCCAACGAGTTCACCCTTTGGGCAACACGCCCTCAAGATCTGGCCCCCTTACTCACAGATACGGCCTGAAGGCCGCACTACGAACCGGGGTGGCGGGCGCGCCAACGGGCGAGGAAGGCGGCGTAGTCGTCGGGGGTGTCTATGCCGCGGGGTTGGTAGGATGTGATGCCGACGACGATGCGATGGCCGTGTTCGAGGGCGCGGAGTTGTTCGAGGCCCTCGTGGGCTTCGAGGGGCGACGGGGGGAGTGCGGCGAAGCGGAAGAGGAAGTCGCGGCGGAAGGCGTAAAGGCCGATGTGGCCTAGATATACGTGCTCGTCACCCGGGGGCAGCTCGGGGTAGCTCTTGGAGGCGGGGATGAGGGCGCGGGAGAAGTAGAGGGCGTAGCCGCGGCTGTCGAGGACGACTTTGACGAGGTTGGGGTCGCGGAGGCGGGCGGGGTCGGCGATGGGGGCGGCGAGGGTGGCGAGGTCGGCGTCGGGGTGGCGCTCGAGGAGTGCGACGGCCAGCTCGATGGCCTCGGGCTCGATCTCGGGTTCGTCGCCCTGGACGTTGACGATGATGTCGGCGTGGATGGAGCGGACGGCTTCGGCGATGCGGTCGGTGCCGGAGCGGTGGTGGGGTGAGGTCATTGCGGCTTGGCCGCCGAAGGCGAGGACGGCGTCGCGGATGCGTTCGTCGTCGGTGGCGACTAGCACGGCGTCCACGCAGGTGGCGAGGGATGCCTGTTCGTAGACGTGCTGAATGAGGGGCTTGCCGGTCTCGCGGGCGAGGGGCTTGCCTGGGAAGCGCGTGGCTGCATAGCGGGCCGGGATGACGACGACGGCTCTGGGCATCAGCTTGCCTCCGCCGCCCGCTGGATGCGGCGGGCGTAGAAGTAGAGAAGGGCGTCGGCGGTGGCCTGGACGGAGAAGCGTTCGCTGACCATCGCGTAGGCGGCCTCGACCAGGCGGTCGGCGAGGTCGGGGTCGCGGAGGAGGCGGATGATGTTCTCGGCAATGGCTGCGGGGTCCTTCTTGGGGGCGAGGAGGCCGGTCTCGCCGTCCGTGATGAGGCTGAAGGCGGGGCCGGCTCCCGTGGCGACGACGGGTTTGCGGCAGGCCATGGCCTCGAGGACGTCGAGGCCGAGTCCCTCGCGGACGGCCGGGATGACGCAGATGTCGAGGAGGGCGAGCATGCGGCGGTAGTCGGAGAATGCCTCGGCAACCGTGACCGACTTGTCAATGCCCAGCTCGTGGATGCGGCGGCGGAGGGGGAAGCGCTCGGGCCCGTCGCCGGCGATGAGGAACTGCACGGCGTGGCCCTGGTCGAGGACCTGCTTTGCGGCCTGGACGAAGTACTCGCAGCCGCGCTCGGGGGTGAGGGGCCCGACGGTGCCCACGACGGGGAGGGAGGCCGGCTCGTTCGTGGTGTGGTAGCGCTCGTATTCTTCGAGCGCGATGCCGATGGGGATGACGGCGATGGCGTCCTTGGGGATGCGGGCCTGGTTGACGAGTTCCTCGCGCAGCTCCTCGCTGGCGGCCATGATGGCGCCGCGCTTCCACTTGCCGGGGATCTTGCCACGAGAGCCCGAAGGGGCGAAGGTGGTGACGGTGAGGACATAGGGCTTGGCCGTCGCGTCGGCCACGCGGGCGGCGAGGCGCGCGAGGGGCCGGCCGAAGAAGTGCAGGACGTCGGGAGCGAGGTTCCGCACGTGGTCGAGGAGCGCGCCGGGGACGAGGAGGGGGGTCCTTGACGTGGCGAGGCGGCTCACGACAAGTGTGGGGATGCCGGCCCGCTCGAGTTCGGGCACGAGCGGCCCGCCGCCACAGGCGATGTGGACCTCGCAGCCGCGGAGGCGGAGCTCGCGGGCCAGGCGCAGGACGCTGTGGCAGATGCTGTCGTCGCAGAGGCCGGGGGCGACGAAGAGGGCCTTCCGCACCAGGGGCAGGCCGGCCTCGCCAGGGCGGGGGGGGCGTCCGTTCCCGACGCGGAATACGGTGCTCACTTGGCCTTCTCTTTCGCTGGCGGCTTCTCGCCGAAGACCTGTGCGGTGTAGATGAGCACGGTGGTGGCTGGGTCGCGCCACATGGCGGAGAGCATGCCGGCCTTGCGGCAGCAGGAGGAGAGCATTTCTTCCTTCGACTTGAACTGCTCGGCGACCTGGGGGAGGTAGGTGGCCTGCTGCCAGTCGCGGCGGACGATGATGCCGTGCTTGCCGAACTCCCAGTCGAGGGGGTCCTTGATCGGCTTCTCCGGCATCAGCACCGAAATCTCGATGTCAATGTCGCCCACCTCGATGGGCCGGACGGCGGGGAAGCGGGGGTCTTCGAGCGCCGACTGCCTGGCCTGGGCGGCGACGGTGTGGTAGAGGGGCGTGGCGGGCTTGAAGTTGCCCATGCAGCCGCGCAACTCGCCGTTCTTGTTGAGCGTGACGAAGACGCCGTTGCGCCCCTGGAGCTCAGCGTCGTCCAGCTTCAGCTCCGGCGCGTCTTTGCCGTCGGTCACGGCGACGAGGGTCTTGCGGGCGATGTCGAGGAGCTTCTTCTGCCCGGCCTCGCTGATGGGGGCGTCGCGGACCTCGGCGGCGGGCTTCTCGGCGCCCTTTTCGCCTGGCTTGGGCGGGGGCGTGCCCCACTGGCCGGGCGCGGTGAGGACGACCCCGGCGTAGGCCACGCAGTCGTCGTGTCGCCCGGCCTCGTCGCCCGAGGTATAGTAGTCCACCAGTTGTCCCGTGGCCTTTTCGGGCAGGAGGTGGAGCAGGACGCGAATGGCCGTGGCGCCGCAGATGGTCGCCCGCGTTTCCTCGAGGTACTTGGCGAAGCCGGCGGGGTCGCGCTTGAGGATGAGGGCGACGGCCCCCTTGTCCTGCTTCTCGACATTCGCGCGGATGTCCGTGGTGAAGGGGGTGTGGTCGAAGCGGATGCCGTAGTGGGTGAAGTCCGAGCTCACGGCAACCAGGGTCTCGTCGTCTATCACCTTGCGAAGCGTCTCGGCGACGGGGGCGAAGTCGCTCTCCTCGAGGCGACCGAGGATGACGGGGACGAGGTGGAACGAGGCAATGGCCCTGCGGAGGAAGGGCAGAAGCAGCTCGAAGGAGTTCTCGCCGGCGTAGGCGGCAGGGACGTTTCGGAAGCGGGGGTTCCGCAGGAGCGTGGCGCAGGCCTCGCGGTCCACCGGCACGTTGCCCAGCGGGGTGGCGAAGGCGTCCACGTCGAGCACCGAGACGCCGCGTGGCGGGATGCCGCGGTGGCTGAAGGCGAGGAGGACGACACGGCGATAGGGCTTGCCCTTCACGGTGGCGTAGACGGCGCCGGCGCAGCGGCCGCAGAACTGGTAGCCCGCGTGGGGCGCGATCAGCGCGATGGGGCGGCCCTCGACCCCCTTCGCCTTCTTCGCCCCTTCCGCCAGGAAGCTGTCGAGCATCTTCTCCAGAGTGGCGGACCCTGCGGGATACCAGCTCCCCGCAAGCTGCGGCTCCCACACGTTCGGCTCCTCGCCGCCGCAGGAGAGCGCCACGGGGGCCACGGCAAGCAGGGCCAGAAGCTTCGCCACGTTCGAGCGCGCCATAGTTCTTCCCCCTGACCAGGGTCGAGATCGAGCCGCCGTCATGTCCCTATTCTATACCCCGGACTCGTCCCGGATCAACTCGGGGAAGGCATGAGAGCATCGCCCCGCCTCGGGGCATGGTATCAAGCCCTCAACCGTCAATCATCCGGCTCAAGCGAGGGTCGGGCATGCTCACGCGGCCCCCGTAGCCGAGATGCCAGGCCGTGGTTGCCACTTCAGCATGTGACGCCGCAGGGCACCACAAGCCACTGCGTACACGCGCCAATTGAGGCACAAGATGTGCCATGCTCCCCATGCTCCCCATGCTCCCCACCTCCGGGGGGTGGTGGTGCCGCGTTCGGCAGCGCTCGGCGGCGATGGTGTCCCCAAGCCATGGTGTCGAATCTCCAGGGCGCGTTGCCCAAAGAGCGAACTCGTTGGGAGTCCCGCCTTCAGGCGGTCTTCTCCTGCCCAAATCTGCCTAAAGGCAGGACTCCGAACAGTGCTGATCCCCTGATCCCCTGAGATCGGTTTGGGCAACACGCCCTCCAAACGTCAACTATGCCTGCCGGCGGTGTGCCGGCGGCGTCAAATCTTCAAATGTCAATTATCGGTCTCGTCCCCACGCGGAACGCACGAGAGAGCAAGAGGTGGGATTTCGTTGCGGGCTTTTCCCTGGAAGATCCTTCGCTGCGTTTCACTTCGCTCAGGATGACAGTCTTGGCGGCTGGGGCACGGGGAGAGACGCGGGTTCAGCGGCTGAGGAGGCGGCCCATGAAGAGGCGGAGGAAGGCGGCGGAGTCCACGTCGAGGCAGACGGCGGCGTTCGGCTGGTCGCTCGGGGTGGCGACGGTGTAGGCGCGGGTGAACTCGCCACGGGTCTCGACGACGACCTTGCGGGGCTGCATGGTGACCAGCTCGGGGCGGAAGGCGACGGCGACGGCCAGGGGGTCGTGGAGGATGGGGCACTTGCGCTTGCGCTGTGGTGTCACATCTTCATTTCGCACATGGCGGCCATGTGCCAAATGAAGATGTGACACCTTCTCGCCGCTCCAGGCGGCGACCATGGCGTCGAGCAGGTTCGTGGCGGCGGAGCCGTGGGCGGCGAGGGCCTCGACATCGGTCTCGGACATCTGGCACTTCATCGTGACGTCGAGGCCGACGAGGGTGATGGGGATGCCCGACTCGAAGCAGATGCGGGCGGCTTCGGGGTCGCAGCGGATGTTCCACTCGGCCTGCTGGCGTCCGACGACGCCGCCCATGACGACGAGGCGGGCCTGGCGGGCGAGGCGGGGGTCGCGGAGGAGGGCGAGGGCCATGTTGGTCATTGCCCCGACGGTGATGATGACGAGGCGGCCTGCGGCCTCGTGGGCCGTGCGGCGGATTAGTTCGTCGGCGGGGTGGCCCGAGGGCTCGGGCAGCCTCTCGCCCTCTTCGAGGACGACGGCCTGGTTGGGCACGTGGGTGGGCAGCGTGCCCATCAGGGGGGCGCCGCGGCCGGTGCCCACGGGCACGTCGGGGCGGCCATAGGTGGCGAGGAGCTTGAGGGCGAGGCGGGTGCGGGTCGCCACGTCGCCGTAGACGGTGGTCACGGCCCGCAGGTCCACCTCGGGCGAGGTGAGGGCGAGGGCGAGGGCCAGCGCGTCGTCAATGTCGTCCCCGATGTCGGTGTCAATCAGGATGGGCAGGGGGCGGCCGGCCATTAGATGTCCTTTCTTCGCTCGGCGACGAGGCGTTCGACGAGTTCCACCAGGCGCTCGGCGATGGCCTCCTTGGGCAGGTCGGCGAGGGTCTCGTGACCGCCGTCGGGGAAGAAGACGTGGACGGTGGAGCGTTCGGCGGCGATGGCCTCGGGGGTGTTGGCGACGATGAGGTCGAGGCCCTTGTCGCGGAGCTTGCGGCGGGCGTTCTTCTCGAGGTCGGCGGCTTCGAGAGCGAAGCCGACGAGGACCTGGGTGGTGCGGCGGCGGGTCAGCTCGGCCAGGATGTCGGGCGCGCTCACCAGGCGCAGGGTGGGGGGCTTTGCGGATTTCTTGATCTTGCCCCTCACGCGGCGTGCGGGGCGGAAGTCGGCGGGCGCCGCGGCCATGATGAGGGCATCGGCCTGGGGGAACTCCTCGCAGCAGCGCGCGAGCATGTCGGCGGTGGAGACCACGTCGCGGACGGAGCAGGGGGGTGGGGCGACCTCGAGTGGGCCGCAGACGAGGACGACCTCGTGTCCGCGCCCGACGGCGGCGCGGGCGATGGCGCAGCCCATGCGCCCCGAGGAGGCATTGCTGAGGAACCGCACGTCGTCAATGTATTCGCGGGTCGGCCCCGCCGTGATCAGCAATCGCATGAGGCGTTCCCTGTCATAGGGTAGGATGGTTGGATGTCTGGATGATTGGATGGATGTCAGGCACCCATCCACCCATCCATTCATCCATTCATCCGCTTCTCTCCTCCCAGGGCGTCCTCGGCGGCCTTGAGGATGGTTTCGAGGTCGGCGAGGCGTCCGACGCCTGTCTCGCCGCAGGCGAGCCAGCCCTCCTCGGGCTCGACGATGCGATAGCCCAGGTCGCGCAGCCGCGCGACGTTGCTCTGGACGATGGGGTTCGCCCACATCCTGTGGTTCATGGCGGGGGCGAGGACGACGGGGCACTGGAGGCTGAGGAGCGTGGTCGTGAGCGCGTCGTCGGCGATGCCTGCGGCCAGCTTGCCCAAGAGGTTGGCCGTGGCGGGCGCCACCAGGCAGAGCTCGGCCTTCTGGGCCAACGCCACGTGGTCGGCCTCGTAGCGCTCGGGCGCCTCGAAGAGGTCGGTGATGGCCTTCCTGCCGCTCAGGACGGCGAAGGTGAGGGGCTGGACGAAGCGCGTGGCGGCCTGGGTCATGACGACGGTGACGCCGGCGCCGCGCTGGCGCAGGCGCGAGACCAGCTCGGCGGCCTTGTAGGCGGCGATGCCGCCCGTGACACCGACGATGATCTCGCGGGATTCGAATGGGTCTCTGGCCACCGAGCGCCCCCAGTGAGGTCCCCAGCAGGTGCTAAGAAACTATCTCAAAACCCACGCGGGCTGCGTTGCCGGCGTCAGCGGGGCGGATGCAAGGCGCGGCGACGAGGCGATGCAACGGAGAGCATCGTCGAGGAGCCGCAACACAGCAGCGGCGCCGCTCGCTGGCGAGCGGCGCGATGCCGCCGCAACCCGAAGGGACGCCGCGACTTCTGGCCGCATGCGTTGTCGCACGTCGTCACCGATGCTCTCCGTTGCATCGCCTCCTCCGCGCTCCTCGCCTGCGGCCAGAATCGCTGG